>CAXDTK010000005.1:0-50750 GCA_963992225.1 uncultured Comamonadaceae bacterium
GGCGTCAGCCCGACACAGCGTCGAAATCAACGGCTTGTTCAGCGTAGCCCTAAGGGGGATGGTGATCACGCCTTGAGCGCCGAAGCTGGGGTCCACCGCGCACGTTGCTTCATCGAAGCGAGCCACGAACACCGTCCCGGGGCCCATGAATGCCGCGTAGAAGCGTCCGCTTTGCACCGTGGTCATCGACACCGGACCTTGGCGCCGATCAAAGCGCGTGTAGATCTCGGACAGGAAGCGCAGCCCGTCGGCGCCGCAGGTATTGGCACCACCAATCTTGCGAAGGAATGGGCGTCCGGCATCGCCATCCTCGGCCCCCAGCGCCCAGACGCCGCCATCTGTGGACTGGGTGATGCCCGCCAGGCCGATGCGTACCAAACCAACGCCTTTCCAGCGCACGGTGCTGCTTGGGGTGACCGAAGTTTCACGGGGGTCGGCGAGCGCTGCAGACGGTGCAGAGCCCGTCGCCGTCTGCTCCCCTCCTCCGCCGCCGCATGCCGCAAGGCCCATGACGGAGGCAAGGCCGAAGCAGGCCAAAGCAAGCGGCGCGAGGCTGCTCTTGGGCGAGTTGTTCATCAGGAATCTTCCCTAGACCGCACTGTTCTGGGCCGATTTCATGCGCCAGATGTGCGAATTAGTGTGTGTACGAATGAGTGTACGGACGGGACAGTCCCGCCGTGCGAGCGAGTGTTCAGTTCAAGTTTGGGATGCGAGTCCGTCAGCTCAGGCTGGCGGCCGGCCTGACGCAGGAGGACCTCGCCCACCGCTGCGGCCTCTTCCGCACGTACATGAGCCGTATCGAGACCGGTCGCGCCAATCCCACGCTGACGATGGTGGACGCGCTTGCAACAAGCCTGAAGGTGCCGATCGCAGCACTGTTCGAGACCGACATGTCGGCCGCGAGCGAGTCCTAGCCTGGCACTGTCGAGGGGCGGTGTTCATCGCTTGAACCTCCGCATCCCACGTCGAGCGACGAAGGCCTGGTTGACCGTGCTTGTGTCACGACCGTCCAGCCGACCGGCCAGCGGTGCGGCACCCATCGCGCGCAAGCGCTCGAGCAAAGCCAATAGCTGCCAGACCAGCGTACCGTCAGCCCAGGCCCGGACATGCCGCATCGGCGTGAGCTTGAGCAGCAGATCGTCGCCCTGGTAATCGATCAGGTGCACGAACGCGCCGGCGTGTTCGTGGGTCCGCCAGCGGTAGCGCTCAATGTCCAGCACCGACCAGCGCAGCGTCTCCAGGGCGCCGTTCGTGTCGCCGCGAAAGCCCCGCAGGCGAATGTCATGCTGGTCACCGACGCTTTCAACAGCGATTCGGCAGCATGCCGCCATGCGCAACAACAGGTCTTCCATGAGCCAAAGCGTGTCTTGCGCGACGAACGCCGCTGCGCTGCTGCCATGCCCGGACCGATCCAACAACCGCTCTTCGGGTTCACTGAGGAACGGAACGATGGCCGGCGGCATTCGGTCATCCGCCCCAACCGGCATCTGCCGGATCAGCCGGATGGTCGTGAGATGCGCTGCGGGCAGGAACCATTCGGTGTGCCCGTCCAGCACGTGACCTGGCGAGACGCTGTAGAACGCCAACCCACGGTGCAATGCTCGTTCAAACTGCTGAGCGCGAAGCGCCGTCGGCAGCCAGACGGCATGTGAGCTCACCAAGTCCAAGGCATCCACGCTGAACTCGGGCAAGCGCTGAACCCTGACCAGGGGATCTAATGCCCAGCCAATCTTGAAGCGCAAGCCATCACGGCGCCGCAGCAGATAGACAGCGGCGGGCACAGGCAGGTCGCCCTGCATCGACGGATCGATAGCATTCATGGCCGGTCCTCCGGATCGTCCGCTGCGACTTCGGACACACGCAGGACAAAGCCGCCAAGTGCCGCGAGGAACTCGTCGCCATCCAGGCGCCCCGCTTCGTACAGGACACGAGCGGCGAGTACGGTCAGGTCATGTTGATCTGCCTCGATCCAGTAGCTTCCGGACAGATTGGCCTCCAGCTCGTCACCTTCTCGCACGATGGGGCCGACACAAGCCTGTCGTACCGCACTGACGTCGAGCATGGCCAGCAACGCGTTGGCTTGGTCGACGGGCGTGAGTTCGCGGTCTGCCAGAACCACGAATCGCATTTGAGAACCTTCGGCGCGCAGTTCGTGGCGACTCAGCCAGTCCTCGGTGCTGCGCTGAAAGCCGACTTCATCGCTGGGGGACGCGTTGCGCCGGAGTCGCACTGAGACCGCGAAGCGCGTGGGTTGCGTGGCGGGGAAGGTCAGAACGTTCATTGGGCCAGCTCCAACGTGGAAGTCGATCCGGTCGGCCCGGGGATACCCATGCAGCGCTGCACGTGCCGCTCGCTGAGCGCCTGGCCGCACGGCATGTGACTGGTGGACGATCGACGAGTCAGGGTCAGTGCCACCCGGCGAACACGACGGCTGCAGCGCTTCATGCCGCGGGGCCCACTGGGCTTGGGGCTGATATGCACGCTACCGCGACGGATTGCGATCCACACCCTGCGCCCGCAGCGCCACCAGGGCTCAGACATGACCCAAGGCGGAACCTCCACGCGACACTGGCCGTCAGGGCAGCGCTTCACTACGACTGTGGCCGTACTGGCTCGGCGGCACCCGGTCCGATTGCCCTGGTGGTGTACGGGGGCACGACGTGCAAGAGGTTCGTTGTCACTCACGTGCCGGACGGGCTGCTCGCGACGGGGGTGGTTGATGTCGACTGGCATGAGGAACTCCAACGTGTGCAGGCTTTGCCAACCTGCAGGTTGCGAAGAGGCGGCTCAGGGGCTGCCGTCGTCGCCGGGGCATTTGCGAGCGCTCGGGTGGGCTGCACCCTCGCGCATCAGAAAATTTGGGTAGCGCTCCGCCGCCCCGGTGGCTTCACGAGCAGAGCCGGGGATGGCAAGTCGCTGGATCAGGCCGACGGCCTGGCGCCAATGAGCGCTTGGGCTCAGGCGGCTTGGCGCTGCGTCACAGGCGGCGGTTGCGCGCGGCTCGCGTCGTCGTTGGCAGACTCATGGCCGGACGCAGAGGCCACGTTCCCGCTGGCGAACCGACTGGCCAGCAGGCGGTCCATGGCTGAGCCGTCACGGCGCGTCAGGTTGGGCACGTAGCGGCTGTAGACCTGGAACAGCATCTGCGTGTTGGCATGGCCCAGCTGGCGCGCGATCCACTCCGGCGCTTCGCCAGACGCCAGCCACAGCGTGGCCGCCGTGTGGCGCATTTGGTAGGGCCGCCGCCGGTCCAGGCCCAGGTGCCGGAGCAAGGGGTAGTAGACGCGGTCGCTGAAGTTCTTGTTGTCGATGGGTTGCCCGGCGCGGTTGCAGAAGACGTAGTCGCGCTTACCGGTGGCTTCCTGTTGACGCCTCAAGGCCTCAAAGACGGGCTGCGACATCTGGATGTCGCGCTGCGAGCTGTCCGTCTTGGTGTACTCGTCCTCGCCCAGCACGAAGGTCTCGCGGATGAGGATGAGGCGCCGGTCGAAGTCGACGTACTTCCATTTGAGACCATGGGCCTCGCCGGTGCGCATGCCGGTGAAGAAGCGAACGAGGAAGTAGTCCCGCCAGTCGGCGCGTACGACGGCCAGCATGCGCTGCACCTCGTCAAGCGTGAACGGCTGAACGTCGGACTTGCGGATCTTGAGGGCTTTGACGTTCGCGCAGGGCGAGATGAAGTCGTAGCGGTCTGCCGCCTCGGCCATGATCTGGCGCAGCACACCGAGGATGTTGTTGATGCGCTTGTTGCTGAGCTTGGCGCCGGTGCGGCCGGGTTTGTCGGCGAGCTTGGCGCGGAAGCTGAGCACATCGGCCTTGGTAAGGCTCGCGACCGGGCGGGTACCGAACTCCGGGAGCAGATGGCCGTCAAGCGTTGAGTCGAGCACCTTCGTATGGGAGCGGCGCCATTCGACCTGGTGCTCGGCTTTCCAAGTGGTGACGAAGACGCTGAAAAGCGGCGAGGAAGGCGCGGCACGTGCAACACCAGCGTTGATTGATCGTCCTACCTGGGGTTCTCCAACCTTTGGCCTTTCGCTGCCACCGAAGCCAGGATCAAACCGCACCGCTAGAGGACTCCCGGGAAAGAAGCCCGCGTAGACGAACGTTTCGGACGCAATCGCCGCGCGCAGGCGGTTAAGGGCGACTTCAGCCCGCTTTCTGTTTGCTGGCGTATCTGCTAACGCCGTTTGCTCGCGGCATCGCACGCCACGGTAAGTAAAGTCAATCACCAACTTGCCGGTTTCCTTGCGGGCGGTCACCTTAGCCATGGGCCATCGTCCCGTTGGCCATCGGCAAACCGATTGGGTTTCCCGCCGATGGCAGCTTCATGTCGCGTTCGATCGCCTCCCACACGAACAGAATCTTGCGCCCACCAAACGGACGCACGTAGTGCGTCCCCTCCAATAGCACGCTGTCCTTGAGACGCTCCCGAATGGTTCGGGCGTCGTACTTGATGCGGGCCGACAGTTCGTCGGTCGTGAGATACGTGTGGCTCATGCTACCCTCGTGTCGAGCAAACTCACCAAACATCGCGGAATTGCGACGCATGGTGTGCATATTAGTCGACGCATGACGTCTGTCAAGCGCGTTTGTGGAGTTATCTCCACATTTAATGGTCTGGAGACGCCTCGTGATCCGCTTCAAGCTGGGTGAACTACTGGAAAAGAAGCAGTTCAGGGACTCGCGCAGGATCACGCTGCAGGAGGTCTCGGAAGCAACGGCGATCAACCGGTCGACGCTTTCCAAGATCCTCAATCAGAAGGGCTACAGCACAGGCACCGATGTACTGGACCGACTTTGCACGTACTTCGACTGCGCCATATCGGACGTCGTGGAGCACATTCCCGACCCAGCACTACGTACCTCTGGACATGGGTCGTAGGTCTTAAGACCGAATACGCGTCACGTTGATGATCAACTCGCCTTTGCGGATGTCGATACTGACATCCTGGCGGCTGGTTCCCCGAGCAACATAGACGCTGGCCCATGATCGAGCGCTACCGACTCTCATTCACGACAGGTGGACTCTTTTTGCAAGAGGCCCCTATGGTCGCCGCCCGCTATTTGCAATTGGGTGATTGGCCGGCGACGCGCACCCAACTGCGCGATCAAAACCTCCTTCAGGTACGCACAGCTGCAGCTGCGACCCGCATCAGCAAAGAAGTGACGGCACGCTTGCAAGAACTAAGCGCCGAAGAGGTCTCGGCGTTGCCGGACCTGAGCCATCGTGACCAAGCAAACTTGCTCTGGGTGGCCGTCTGCCGGCGCTACCCCTTCATTCGAGAGTTCGCCAGCGAGGTACTGCGTGAGCACTTCTTGGTGCTGCGCCGCCGCTTGGCGCTCACCGACTTCGACAGCTTTCTCAACGCCAAGGCGCTGTGGCATGCAGAGCTTGACGACATCGCCAGGTCAACGCATTTGAAGCTGCGACAGAACCTCTTCCGCATGCTGCGGGAGGCCGATTTCTTGTCGGATCAGTACGAGATCCATCCAGCACAACTCAGCCCACACCTCGCACAACTCCTGGCCCGCCAAGGACTGCAAGCATTCCTGGTCTTTCCGGCGACCGACAACGACGTCCAACGATGGCTTCAATGACCCTGAAGATCAGCCAACAGCCCCTCGCGCACCGCTACCAGCATCTGCTCCAGGTGATCGGAGGCGAGCGCTTCTTGCAGATGCGCGGGCTGAACAACGATCTGCCGTTCTACATCTGCGAATTCCGGGCGACCGAAGCTTTCGAGATGCAGCGGATGCAACGCCAGCTCATCAGCTCGCTGGCCAACCTCCAAGTCCCCTGTCTCGGTGGGCGCGGCGTCCAGGTGCTGGAGATCAATTTGTATGACCTCTGCGTCGAGCTGCTGCAAGCGCGAGAGGGCAGCAGTGACGGGGGCAGGCTCTGGGACGAGGTCCTGGCGATTGAGCCGGACGCGGATAAGGACAACCTGCTTGAACTGCTGCAGAACGTTCTGGGGATCGAGGACTACCTGATCCCTGCGATTGGCGAACGACTGCAACGGTCGGAATTCGATGTGCTGTTCCTGACAGGCATCGGAGAAGTCTTTCCCTACATCCGGTCGCACAACGTGCTCAACAACCTGCAAAGCACCGCGAAAGACAAGCCCACCGTGATGTTCTTTCCTGGCGAGTATCGCCATTCTCTGGAGCAAGGGGCTTCGCTGGAACTGTTCGGACTGTTGCACGACGACAAGTACTACCGCGCATTCAACATCTACGAGACACAGGTTTGAGGAGGGACCCCATGGAACTCAACCGCATTTTCAAGCAGCCCGTCAGTCGCCCCATAGAAGGCGTCATCAAGGCCGACGACGAGTCGAGCCTGTACGTGGAGCTGAACGAGTACGTGCTGACAGACGAGGTCGCCAAGCGGCTCGAACACTTCCTCGATGCCTACAACGACTACCACGGCGCGAACGGCGTCTGGGTGTCCGGCTTCTTCGGTTCGGGTAAGTCGCACCTCTTGAAGATGCTGGCCTTGATCATGGAGAACCGCAGCGTCAATGGCAGCACAGCGCTCGACATCTTCTTGCCAAAAATCCCTAAGGAAGACGAGCTGCTGCGCGCCGGCCTGAAAAAGGCCGTGGTCATCCCTTCGAAGAGCATTCTGTTCAATATCGACCAGAAGGCCGACATCATCAGCAAGAGCCAGACGGACGCCCTGCTCTCGGTGTTCGTGAAGGTCTTCAACGAGATGTGCGGCTACTTCGGCAAGCAAGGCTACATCGCCCACTTCGAACGAGATCTCGACAGCCGGAACCAGCTAGAGGCCTTCAAGGCCAGCTACCAGCAGCACGCCAACAAGCCCTGGGAGCGAGGCCGAGAACAGGCCTTGCTGGAGTCCGGCAACATCGCCCGCGCCTACGCGGAAATCACAGGTGAAGACCCCGCACTGGCCAAAGGCATCCTGGACAAGTACCGCGCGCAGTACAGCGTCTCCATCGAGGACTTCAGCGAACAGGTGAAAGCCTGGCTGGACAAGAAGCCGGCCAACTTCCGCCTGAACTTCTTCGTGGACGAGGTGGGCCAGTACATCGCCGACAACACCAAGCTGATGACCAACCTGCAGACGGTCGCCGAGAGCTTGGCCACCAAATGCCAAGGCCGCGCCTGGATCATCGTCACCGCCCAGGAGGACATGAACTCCGTCCTGGGCGACATGAACAAGCAGCAGAGCAACGACTTTTCAAAGATCCAAGCTCGCTTCGCCAACCGCCTCAAGCTCACCAGCGCTGACGTGGCCGAGGTGATCCAGAAGCGCCTGCTCACCAAGAACGAAACCGGTGCTGCGCTGCTGGCCACCACCTACGAGCAGCAGTTCAACAACTTCAAGACCCTGTTCGAGTTCGCAGACGGGGGCCAGCAGTACAGCAACTTCCGCGATGCGGAGCACTTCACCTACTGCTACCCCTTCGTCCCCTACCAGTTCCCGCTGTTCCAGGCGGCCATTCGGGGCCTCTCGCAGCACAACGGTTTTGAGGGCAAGGCCAATTCTGTGGGCGAGCGCTCCATGCTCGGCGTGTTCCGGGATGTGGCCATTGCGATCGACAACGAGCCGGTCGGGCAGTTGGCAACCTTCGACCGCATGTTCGAAGGCATCCGCGGCGCGCTCAAAAGCGCCATTCAAAGCGCCATCAACAACGCCGAACGCCACCTGGGCGACGAATACGCCGTGCGCGTGCTCAAGGCGCTCTTCCTGGTCAAGTACGTCAAGGAGTTCAAGGCCACGCTGCGCAACCTGAGCGTGTTGATGCTGGAGCGCTTCGGTGACGACCTTCCGGCCCAGCGCAAGCGTTTGGAGGCTGCACTCAACAAGCTGGAACAGCAGACCTACATCCAGCGCAACGGCGACCTGTATGAGTACCTGACCGACGAAGAAAAGGACGTCGAAGAGGAAATCAAGGGGACGGAAGTTGAAAGCACGGACATCCTGAAGGAGCTGGAATCGCTGCTTTTCGATGGCGTCATCAAGCAGCGCAAGATCCGCCACAGCAACGGCCAGGACTACGCCTACACCCGCAAGATGGATGACCGCGCGCTGAGCCGCGAGCACGAGTTGGCCATCCACATCGTCACGCCGCTTTCGGACAACTTCGACAACATCACCTTGCAGCGCATGCAGAGCATGGGGCGCGACGAGCTGCGTGTCGTGTTGCCAGCTGACGTGCGTTTCATGCAAGACCTGACGATGTACAAGCGCACCGAGAAGTACATCCGCCAGAACAGCAACACCCCGCAAGAGGCCGTCAAACGCATTCTGGATGCCAAGGGCTTCCAGAACACCGAGCGTTTGAACGACCTGCAAGTGCGCGCCAAAGGGTTGCTGGGCAAGGCCACGCTGATCATCAATGCAGCAGACGTGGACGTCAGTTCCGAAGACGGCCAAACGCGAGTGCTCAAAGGGTTCGAGCACCTGCTGCAGAGCACCTATCCCAACTTGCGCATGCTGCGCGATGTGCCGTTCAACGAGGCGGACATCGGCAAGCATCTGCGCAGGATGGAAGACGGGCTGATCGCCAATGACGCCACCAGTCTCACCGAGCCCGAGCAAGAGCTGCTTGCCTTCATTCAAGGCAACGCACGAGGCGGCGTGCGCACCACGGTCAAGAGCCTGATCGAGCGTTTCGAGCGCAAGAACTATGGCTGGTACTACGCCGCCATCCTGTGCAACTTGGCGCTGCTGTGTGCCCGGGGCAAGGTGGAGGTGCGACAGGACAGCAACTCGCTGGAGCGCGACGCGCTGGAGCGCAGCCTGCGCAACACCAATGCCCATGCGTCTCTCGTGCTGGAGCCTCAGGTGGAGTTCAGCGCCTCGCAAGTGCGTGCACTGAAGGACTTTTTCGCGGACTTCTTTGACAAGCCTGCCAGCAGCAACGAGGCACGGGCACTCGCTCGCGAGACGATCGACGCAGTGAAGGAGCTTGAGATCGAACTGGCTACCCTGCATGGCCAGAAGGCACAGTTGCCGTTCTTGAGCGTGCTCACGCCCGTGCTGGCCACCTTGAAGGACATCGCCAGCAAGAATCCCAATTGGTTCCTGACTGAACTGACACGCGCTGAAGATGCGCTGCTGGACACCAAGGAGAACATCCTTGATCCGCTGCGTCGTTTCATGAACAGTCCGCAGCGAGCGATTTTCGAGCAAGCACGGACGTTGGTGGCCGAGCAGGAAGACAACTTCGCCTATGTGGTGGCTTCAGAAGTTGAGGCCGTTCGCGGACTGCTGACTGACAGCAAGCCCTGGCAAGGCAACCGGCTGCAGCAGCTCAAGCCTCAGCTGGATGCGCTGGAGCAAGCCATCGCACAACAGCTGGCCATCGAACGGGATGCTGCGGCTCACCGCCTGGCGGAGCTGGAGCAGCGGCTGCGTGCGACCGACGAGTTCGGTCGAATCGACACTGCGCGGCAGTCACAGCTGACAGAGCCCTTCGCGGAGGCTCGCCGCGCGCTGCAGGGCCAAAAGCGCATCGCCATGATTCGCGACCAACTGCGGCACTTCGAAGAGTCCCGGTTCTCGCAGCTCCTGGTGCAACTGGAGCAATGGGGCAAGCCCGCCCAGCCAGCACCCGCACCGGCGGCTCAGCCAGCCGCTGGAGCATCGGCAGCAGGTGAGCCGAAGGCTACTGCCACGGTCGCCCCCAAGCCCACCACGCCGGAGCCCAAAGTCGTGCCTGCCCGCACCATCCGAGTCGATTACGCCAAAGCCTGGCTGACCAGCGAGGCCGAGCTCGACGATTACCTGAACAAACAGCGTGAAGCCTGGCTGAAGGAAATCCAGGCTGGCAACCGCGTGCAGATTTGAGCCCCGCCATGGACACCAGCAAACTCAAAAAATTCGCCCAGTTCGCCCGCCGTACGCTGGGCGAGCAGGTCGGTGCCAAGCTGGCCTTGGTGTTGTCCGAAGGCAGTGCCGCTCGGCGCGAAAGCCCAGCGGCTGTCAAGAAGCTGGAAGAGGCCATCAAGGACCACGGCAAGGCGTGGGTCACTGAACGGGTGGCCTACATCTGGTTCAACCGTTTCTGCGCGCTGCGTTTCATGGACGTGAACCGCTACACGCGCATCGGCATCGTGTCGCCCGCCGAAGGCCAGTTCCAGCCCGAAATCCTGCTGGAAGCCAAGATGGGCCACATCGACGAGGAGATGGTGCCCGCCAAGACGCAGCAACTCGTGGCCGATCTGCTGGCGGGTAAGAGCCCCAGCCATGATCCGCAAGGCGAGGCCTACCGCCTGCTGGTGGTGGCTGCCTGCAACGCCTGGCATCAGGCCATGCCCTTCTTGTTCGAGCGCATCGACGACTACACCGAGCTGTTGATGCCCGACGACCTGCTCTCGGGCAACTCCATCTTGGCCTACACCCGCGAGGCCATGACGCCTGCAGCTTGCAAGGACTTGGCCACGGACGAGCCGGTTGTCGAAGTCATCGGCTGGCTGTACCAGTTCTACATCTCCGAGAAGAAGGATGCCGTCTTCGAAGGGCTGAAGAAGAACCAGAAGATCGCGCCCGAGAACATCCCGGCCGCCACCCAGCTGTTCACCCCGCACTGGATAGTCCGCTACCTGGTGGACAACTCGCTGGGGCGCCTGTGGCTGCTCAATCGGCCCGCTTCCCGGCTGGCCGAGCAGATGGCTTACTACATTCCGCCCGAGAAGCCGGAGACCGACTTCCTGCGCATCAACGGGCCTGAAGACATCAAGGTTTGCGACCCAGCCTGCGGTTCGGGCCACATGCTCACCTACGCCTTCGACCTGCTTTACGCCATCTACGAAGAAGAAGGCTACGACGCGGCGGAGATCCCGGAAAAGATCCTGACGCACAACCTCTACGGCATCGAGCTGGATGAGCGCGCCGGCGAGTTGGCCGCCTTCGCCCTGACCATGAAAGCACGCGCTCGCCAGCGCCGCTTCTTCAACAAGCGCGTCAGGCCCAATATCACCGTGCTGGAGAAGGTGGGCTTTAGCCCCGAAGAGCTGGACGAGTACATGGGCTTTGTTGGCCGCGACCTGTTCACCTACGGCCTGCGCGAAACCTTGCAGCAGTTCAGCGAGGCCGACAACTTCGGCTCGCTGATCGTGCCCAAGGTCGGCAACGTGGCCGACGTATTGGCCACGCTCGAAGCCAAGGACATGGCCGGCAACCTCTTCCTGGCAGAGACCCATCAGCGCGTGCTCAAGGTGCTGCGCATGGCCGAAGCCCTCGGGCCGCGCTATGCCGTGGTGGTGGCCAACCCGCCCTACATGGGCGGCAAAGGGATGAACGGGCGGCTGAGCACGTGGGCCAAGGAGAACTACCCGAACAGCAAGTCCGACCTGTTTGCCATGTTCATCGAACGCAATCTGGATCTGACGGTGAGGGGTGGTGCCGTTGCCATGATCACCATGCAGAGCTGGATGTTCCTGTCGTCCTTCGAAGCATTGCGCAGCCGAATCCTGAACCAGCACACCATTCTCTCGATGGCCCACCTGGGTGCCCGGGCCTTCGACAGCATCGGCGGTGAAGTGGTGTCCACGACCGCTTTTGTGCTGGAGAACACGCACAAGCCGGAGTACCAAGGAGCGTACCTGCGCCTGGTGGACGGCAACTCGGAAGCGGAAAAGATGGAGATGATGGTCAAGGCCATTGCTCAAGGCAGGGCTGCATGATTAACCAACTGCAGCTCAAGAACTTCACCGCCTTCACTGAGTTGGCCATCGACTTCTCGCCCGGCATCAACATCATCATTGGCGAGAACGGCACTGGCAAAACCCAGCTGCTCAAGGCCGTACTGGCCATGAGCGGACCGGAGGCCAGCGGTGAGCAGGCTGATGAACAACTGGCCCGCAAGCTGTGCCGCCTCTATCAACCACTCAGCGGGAACGTGGGCGAACTGCGTCGTGCAGGTGCACGTGGCGATGCGCAGCTGAGCACGACCTTTGCGTCCGGCCAGTTGATCACCGCCAAGTTCAACGGCAGCGCCGAGGTGGTCAAGGTCACGCCGGCATCAGTTGGCGAGGCTTTACCCGCCATCTTCATTCCGACCAAGGAGGTACTGTCGTTGGTACGCGGCCTGACTGCCGAGCAGCCAGACCTGCCCACCATCGAGCGCATCTTCGACGACGGCTATCTGGATCTGGCCCGCAAGTTGGTCAGAGAGGGCGCCAACGACATCGACGCCAAGGTTCAACTCGATCCGAAGTTCGCCAGCATTGTTCCCCGCCTGGCCAACTTGATCGGAGGCCAGTACCTGCTGGAAAACGGGCGATTTGTGTTTGAGCCGGGACGTTACGAGGAGAAAGGCTCAGCATCGCGCACCAGGGCCAAGCATGCGCAGATGTACCAGGACAGCACGCAATGGAAGTTCGTGCCCAGTGGCAAACACCGCCTTTCCAGCGGCATGACGGCCGAAGGCTTCCGCAAGATCGGCGTGCTGCAGCGCCTGCTCAGCAACGGCAGCCTCAACCCTGGCACCAGCGGCCCGCTGCTTTGGGACGAGCCCGAATCCAACCTCAACCCAAAGCTGATGCGGGATCTGGTGCAGGCCCTGCTGGAGCTCGCCCGCAACGGGCAGCAAATCATCCTGGCCACACACGACTACGTGCTGCTCAAGTGGTTCGACCTGCTGATGGACAAGGGCCAGGGGGATCAAGTGAAGTTCTTCAGTCTCTATCGAGACGCATCCACAAATGTGGTGAAGTCGTCAGAGACCAATGATTACCTTCATATTGCCCCCAACCCAATTGATGATGCGTTCGGATTCCTCATCAATCAGGAAATCGAGAACGATATGGGCGGGCTTGGGAAATGAAAATAGTTGTTGCGGATGGCTTTGAATTTCGCTTCTCTGATGCGCTAGACGCATACGTGTTTGATGAGAAGGATAGTAGCAAGCCGACATTCCATGGGGCACCCATGAAAGGGGTCGACATCATTGCCGAATTTGCCGATGCGTACGTTTACGTCGAACTCAAAGACTATGACGACCCATCTGCCTATGACATCAAGTCCGCCGCCAACGATGATGAACGCAAGGCTCGCCAAGATAGTTTCAAGTGGCTCAAAAACTATCTTAAGTACAAATTCAGAGACTCGCACCTTTATCGCTACGCGGAGGGAAAAGTTGACAAGCCCGTCCACTACATATGTGTTCTGACATTCGACAATGCTCTGAATAGCAGGATGCTCAACGAGCTGAAGAGAGAGCTACCCGTCGGCAAGAAACCCAGGCGTTGGACCCAAGCGCTGGCGAAAAGCTGCCAGGTTGTAAACCTGGAGAAGTGGAACGAAGCTTTCCCGAAGTGGTCTGCAACTCGACTTGCACCAGCACCCGCCGCTCCCGGGGGAGTCGCCGCATGAATGCCTTCATCTGCGCCTCGCTCTTCGAAAGCTGGCAGCGTGACCTGCTGCGCGTGAAGGGTGGCATCGCCGACTACTGCGTGATCGGCGAGATCGACGTGCAGGCGCTGCGCCAGTTCCACAGCAGCTACCACGCAGCGGCCAATCCGTTCAAGCCGGTGCCGGATGAATTTGAAATTTGTTTTGGCCGCGACGTATTACCGGCGGGAGAGAAAGCATGAGTGAGAACCAGAACAACAGCTGCCATTCGGGCTTGAAAGAGAGCTTCTTTCGAGTCGCAGCTTCCGACTTCAAGAAGGTGCCAGGGAATCCAATTGCTTATTGGGCATCAGCGGCGATTTTCCGCCTCTTTTCGGAGGGGCGAAAGATAACTGATTTCATCAACTCGCGCGACGGACTGACTACAGGAAACAATGAAGCTTTTATTCGATACCACTTTGAAGTGGCTCGAGACCGCATTGCATTTGATGCTTCAACACCTACAGCATTCTGGAATACTGGAAAGCGTTTTGCCCCTCTCATAAAAGGAGGATCATATCGAAAGTGGTATGGCAACCTCTTGAGTGTCATAACCTATGACAAAGAGGCGTTCGAAATACTATCAATCTCTGGAAACAAGCTTCCATCCCGGGAATTCTATTTTCGAGAGAGCTTAAACTGGACCCGAATTTCATCTCCAGCCGGCTCCTTTCGATACGCACCAGCGGGCTGCGTATTTGAGAGTGCAAGCTTGTGCGCCTATTCTAAAGACAAGGCAAAACTCAATTTCAGCTTGGCTGCAGCCAATAGCTGCATAGCAATACCACAACTCGATCTCGTAAACCCAACCACAAATCTGCTTTCCGGTTATTTCGATATGATTCGAATCCCCGGCAATGCAGTTGAGAATGCTGCGAGAATCAGCGCCGCAGCCGATTACCTTGTGGCCGCCACCAAGTTAGATTGGGACTCCAGCGAGATTTCGTGGGACTTCAGTTGTCATTCGCTGCTGCGACCAGAACATCGTGAGTCAACAATTAAGGCCAGCTACCAAAAGCTTTCCGCCCAGTGGCGCGAGATGACGCTTGAGGTACAGCGGCAAGAGCAGGAGAACAACCGTATCTTCATCGACGGTTATAACCTGCAGTCCGAGTTGCGGCCCGAAGTGCCGTTGAGCGAGATCACGCTCACCTGCAACCCGCACTACCGCTACGGCGGCGACAAGAGCGAGGAAGAGTTGGAGGCGATGCTACTGGCCGACACCATGCGCGAGCTGGTGAGCTACGCCGTGGGCTGCATGCTCGGCCGCTACAGCCTGGACAGGCCGGGGCTGATCCTGGCCAACCAGGGCGAAACGCTGGCCGACTACCTGGCCCAGGTGCCGGAACCCAGCTTCCCGGCAGATGACGACAACGTGATCCCGTTGCTGGATGGCGACTGGTTTGCCGACGACATCACCCTGCGCTTCCGCCAGTTCCTGCGCGTGGCATTCGGCGAAGAGCACTACGACGAGAACCTGGCCTTCATCGAGCAGGCGCTGAACGTGAAGGGCAAGCGCAACTACAGCCTGCGCGACTACTTCCTGAGCGAGTTCTATGCCGACCATGTGAAGCGCTACAAGAAGCGCCCCATTTACTGGCTGTTCAGCAGCCCCAAGGGCAGTTTCAACGCGCTGATCTACATGCACCGCTACCGCCCGGACACGGTGAGCGTGGTACTGAAGTACCTGCGCGACTACCGCGAAAAGCTCAGCACCGAGAAGGAGCGCCAAGCCTCGGTGAGCATCAACCCAGCCACCAGCCAGGGCGACAAGACGCGCGCTTTGAAGGAAGTGGACCGCCTGGCCAAAGTGCTGGCCGAGCTGGAGGACTACGAGCGTGACGTGCTCTACCCGAAGGCCACCGAGCAAATCGCCATCGACCTCGACGAGGGCGTGAAGGTGAACTACCTGAAGTTCGGCGCTGCGCTCAAGAAGATCAACGGGCTGGACGCGAAGGAAGAGGATTAAGCATGAGCCTGCCGCCCCTGCCCGCCGACTACGCACCGCTGCTGAGCGCGCTGAAAGAGCGCGTTCGTGCGGCGCAATACGCGGCGCTGAAAGCCGTCAACACCGAGCTGGTGGGTTTGTACTGGGACATCGGCCGCATGCTGGTGGAGCGGCAGGCCGGAGACACCTGGGGCAAGGGCGTGGTGCAGCAGCTGGCAACCGACCTGCAGCAGGCGTTTCCCGGCGTGGGGGGCTTTTCGGCCTCCAACCTGTGGCGGATGCGGGCGTTTTTCGAGGCGTACCAGGGCCAGGAAAAACTCGCACCACTGGTGCGAGAAGTGGGCTGGAGCCACAACCTGGTGATCTTGGAGCGCTGCAGCGACGCGCTGCAGCGTGAGTTCTACCTGCGCATGACGCGCAAGCTGGGCTGGTCCAAGAACGTGCTGATCCACCAGATCGACAACCAGAGCTACGAAAAGTCGCTGCTGGGCCAGACCAACTTTGACCAAGCATTGACGCCCGAGCTGCGCGCCCAGGCCAAGCTGGCGGTGAAGGATGAATACACCTTCGATTTTCTGGAGCTGGGCGAGGAACACAGCGAGCGCGAGTTGGAGCGGGCGCTGATTGGCCGCATCGAGGATTTTCTGCGCGCCATGGGCAGCATGTTTGCCTTCATGGGCAGCCAGTACCGGCTGGAGGTGGATGGGCGGGAGTTCTTCATCGACCTGCTGCTGTTCCATCGCCGCCTGCGCTGCCTGGTAGCCATTGAGCTGAAGGTGGGAGAGTTCCAGCCCGAGTTCGTGGGCAAGATGCAGTTCTATCTGGCCGCACTCGACAGGCAGGTCCGTCAGGCGGATGAAAACCCCTCGATCGGCATCATCCTGTGCAAGGAAAAGAGCCGCACCATCGTGGAATACGCCCTGCACGATGCCAACAAGCCCATCGGCGTGGCCACCTACCAGATCACCAGCACGCTGCCGCAAAACCTGGCCGGGCAACTGCCCCCGCCCGAGGCCATTGCCGCACTGCTGGAGGGAATAGAAAAATGAGCAATGCCAAGATCCAGCAGGCGCTGGGTAACCTGTTTGACAAGCAGCGCATCGTGTTCTGGTACGACACGCGGCGCGAGTTTCGTGCCGACTTTGAGGCGCTGAGCCTGCCCGGCGTAGAGAAGATCGAGCTGGCCAACAACGAGTTTGGCGTGAAGTACCGTGTCCTGCGCGAGCAGCCAGAGCAGAAGTTCCTGCTGTTCAAGGACGGGCCTGAGCCGGAATACCTGGCCAACTGGTTGCTGGACGTGCAGCTGGCCAGCGGCAGCACCTTCCGCACCGACCAGGTGGCCCTGTGGCTGGCTGAACTGGAGCTGGGGCCCGACACCTACCCCCTGCTGGAGTCGCATCTGGCCTTCTTCGAGGCCGCGAAGCGCCGTGAAAAGCTCAAGGCGCTGCTGGAGCCCAGCGACAGCGACAGCACCTTGCGCAAGAAGATGCTGGCCGTCTGCGTGGGCAGCGACAGCCCTCGAACAGATGCCATGCTGGAAACCTTGCTGGCGGAGCTGGCCAGCGGCGCCGATGCGAAGTGGAAGCTGGTGGAGCGCAGTGGCCTGCAGTCGCACTTCTGGGAACAGATGAAGCGAGCCTACGGCTACGACAGCGAAACGCCAGGCCTGCAGGACTTCGTGATTGAGCTGTTCAAGAGCTGCTTCCTCAGCGAGGTGGACGCTGGGTACAAGCCGCGGCTGACGTCCGACGCGAAAGTCTTCATCCAGCGCTGGAAAGACAGCCGCTTGAATGCGCAGGCTTTCGAGATGCTGTCCGCCCAGTGTGCCGACATCTTGCAAATCGAGGACAAGCTCCAGGGCCTTGAGTACCGCGCATTGATGTCGGTGGATGAATTCGAGGCCATCGACCGGAAGATCCTGAGCGATCTGGTGCGCGAGGTCACGGCACGCACGGTCAGTGCTCAGGAGGTCGAGCAATGGGTGAGACAGCGCCGGCAGGGGCATTGGTTCGACAGCTTCCAGCATGTCTACCAAGCCATTGAGCATGCTGCGCACTTCATGCAAGCACTAGAGCTGACGCAGCTGGAGATGGACTCACTGGCCGACGGCGTCCACAAGTACACGCAGAGCTGGTTCCGGCTCGACCAACGCTACCGCAAGTTCATCTTCCATGCACGGGAGTCAGGCCAGGCCTCGCTGCTGCAAACACTGAGCCAGCAGGTGGAGAACCTGTACACCAACAACTTCCTGTCGCACTTGAATGTGCGCTGGCAGCAATTCGTGGACGCTTGCCAGCTGTGGGAGGCCGCACCAGTTGCCAGCCAAGCCAACTTCTTTGAGCGCTTTGTGCAGCCGACGCTGAGCCGGAAGGGCAAGGTCTGCGTGCTGATCTCAGATGCCTTCCGTTACGAAGTGGGTGAGGAGCTGCAGAGCCTGATCCGGCGAGAGGACCGATTTGACGCTGAACTGAACCCAGCGCTGTCGTGCCTGCCGAGCTACACCCAGCTTGGGATGGCCTCGCTGCTGCCGCACAAGACGCAGCAGATCGTGGAAGACAGCAGTGGCGAGGTGGTGGCCGATGGCATCAGCGCCACGGGCACAGCCAATCGCGCCCGCATCTTGGCGCAGACGGTGCCTGCATCCACTGCCGTACTGGCGAAAGATGTACTGGCCATGGGCAAGGAAGACTCGCGAGCTTTGGTGCGAGACCATGATGTGGTGTACGTCTATCACAACCTGATCGACAAGACGGGCGACACGCGGGACACCGAAGAACGCGTGTTTGGCGCCGCTGAAGAAACGTTGGAAGAGCTGCTGCGCGTGATCAAGAAGCTGGCCAATGCCAATGCCAGCAACATCGTGGTGACGGCAGATCACGGATTCATCTACCAGCACCACCCGCTGCAAGACAGCGACTTCCTCAGCGCCGAGCCCACAGGCGACGAAATCTTGTACACCGACCGGCGGTTCGTGCTTGGGCGCGGCCTGCGCGAACACAGCAGCTTCAAGACCTTTCAGCCCCAACAGCTGGGCTTGGCCGGCAGCCTGCAGGTGCAGATCCCCAAATCGATCAATCGCTTGCGCCTGAAGGGCTCTGGCAGCCGCTTTGTGCATGGCGGCGCCACCCTGCAAGAGGTGGTGATTCCGGTCATCAGCATCAACAAGAAGCGCCAGAGCGATGTGGGCAAGGTGGAGGTGGAACTGATCGGCGGCGGTGGCAAGACCATCACGACGGGGCAGCTCGCCGTGGTGCTCTACCAGACAGAGCCGGTGACGGACAAACGCCAACCACGCCGCCTGCGAGTCGGCCTGCACGCCCTTGATGGAGAGCCAATCTCGGACGTTCAGGAACTGAGCTTCGACATGGCATCTGACAACCCACGTGAACGTGAAGTTGCGGTGCGCTTCATCCTCAGCCGCAAGGCCGACAACTACAACAACCAGCAGGTGGAGCTGCGCATGGAAGAACCCGTGGAGGGAACTTCACACCACACGCGCTATCAGTCGGTGCGGTACACGATCCGTCGCTCGTTCACCAGCGAGTTTGATTTCTGAGACACGGCGAGGAGGCACCGATGAGCCAACTGGACGACAAGATCAATCAGCACTTCGCCGGACTGGTGGTTCGCAAGGACCTGGTCAAGACGGTGAAGGGCAACGCCATCGTGCCGACCTACGTGCTGGAGTACCTGCTGGGCCAGTACTGCGCGACCAACGACGAGGCTACCATCCAGGCGGGCATCGACACAGTGCGCGAGATCCTGCGCAAGCACTATGTGCATCGCAATGAAGCTGGGCTGGTGCGCTCCACCATCAAGGAGAAGGGCCGGCACAAGGTCATTGACCGCATCAGCGTGGCACTGAACGACAAGTCCGATGCCTACGAGGCCGAGTTTGCGAACCTAGGCATCAAAAAGGTCATCATCGACTCCGCCACGGTGAAGGCCCACCCAAAGCTGCTGGTGGGAGGCGTGTGGTGCATCGCTGACCTGGAGTACATGTTCACGGAGGACAAGAACGCAACGCCTTGGGTATTAGCATCCATCAAGCCCATTCAGCTCTCGCATTTCGACTTCGATGCTTACCTGGCTGCGCGCAAGCAGTTCAGCACCGAGGAGTGGATTGACCTGCTCATTCAGAGCGTTGGCTTCAATCCGCAGATGTTCGGCAAGCGCAACAAGCTGAGCCAATTGGTGCGCTTGATCCCGTTCTGTGAGCGCAATTTCAACCTGATCGAGCTGGGGCCGAAAGGCACGGGCAAGTCGCACATCTTCTCGGAGTTTTCACCGCACGGCATCCTGATCTCTGGCGGTGAAGTGACGGTGCCCAAGCTGTTCGTCCACAACGGAACCGGCAAGCTGGGCTTGGTGGGCTATTGGGATGTGGTCGCCTTCGACGAGTTCGCCGGCAAGCAAAAGCGCGTGGACAAAGCGCTGGTGGACATCATGAAGAACTACATGGCGAACAAGTCGTTCTCACGTGGTGTGGAAACACTGGGCGCCGAGGCCAGCATGGTGTTTGTGGGCAACACGGACCACACGGTGCCCTACATGCTGAAGCACTCCGACTTGTTCGATCCGCTGCCCGAGAAGTTCCATGACTCGGCGTTCCTGGATCGCATTCACAGCTACATCCCCGGCTGGGAAGTCGATGTGATCCGGGGGGAGATGTTCTCCAGCGGCTACGGATTCGTCGTGGACTACCTGGCGGAGATCTTGCGCGCACTGCGCAACCACGATTTTTCTGACCGCTACAAGGCTCACTTCAAACTGTCCGACGACATCTCGACCCGTGACCGCGATGGCATCAACAAGACCTTCTCCGGCTTGATGAAGGTGATCTATCCGCACGGTGAGGCAAGCGCGGAGGAAATCGAAGCGCTGCTGCACGCAGCGATCGAAGGGAGAAAGCGAGTCAAGGATCAACTGCTACGAATCGATTCAACCTACCCTGCGGTCCGGTTCACTTACATCGACCAGCAAGGCAACGAACGTGCGGTGACGACACTGGAGGAGGAGGAGTACCCAGCGGCCTACCACCAGCGCATTACGGCGGAAGCCGCCGCTGACCCAGTCTCGGAAGTGGTCGCATCCGTGCAAGCTGCGGATTCTCCAACCGCTGCGCTAAAGCCAGAGCCGTTGAATGCGGTCTCCACAACTGCTCCTCCGACCACACCAACGTTGAAGGAACAGCACTTGGTCTTCCAAGAGAACCAGCGCGGTGTGGCTTTTGACAAGCTGTTCGGACCCTACTTGGTCGGCGCCAAACGGATCATCGTGACGGATCCGTACCTGCGCATGTTCCACCAGCAGCGGAATCTGATGGAACTCCTGGAGACGATCAGCAGGAACTCCAAACCCGAAGACGAAGTGGCTGTGCACGTGGTCACGGTGGAAGACGAATTCAGCGGCGACCGACAGACCGAGAACTTCGAGAAGATGGCAGCAGCGTGCACGTCTGTCGGCATCCAGTTTTCCTGGGCATACGACACGTCAGGCACCAAGCATGACCGCGACATCACGACGGACCATGGCTGGAAGATCGTGCTCAGCCGTGGACTCGACGTGTTTCAGCGCTGTGAGCTCAACGATGCCTTCAGCTTCGCCAATCGCATGCAGCAGCACCGGCAATGCAAGGAGTTCAATGTCACTTTCGTCAGGCTTAGCTCGTGATCTGTTTTTTGGTCTGGAACCTGGTCGAGCTTGGTCATATCCGTATGCCACGCCAATTGCAACCAGAACCGCGAGGCCACTGAGGCTGCCCCCGCCCCAGCTCGCGAGGGAATCCAACTTTGAGCCCCGAGGCTGCCTCCTCGGGTCGTCACAAGCACCAATGGTCGCAAGGAGCAGATTGCTCCGCTGTGACGACACAGAGCTCGTCACAAACCTCGACACAGGACGCCAGAAACGACAAAGCCCGCACTTGGCGGGCTTTGCTAAGTCCTTGTCAGGACTCATTATTTCTTGGTTGCGGGGGCCGGATTTGAACCGACGACCTTTGGGTTATGAGCCCAACGAGCTACCAGACTGCTCCACCCCGCGACTGAAGCTGGCAGTATATACCAGTTTTGGGCTGCATGACAAGACGTTGACCAGCGGCCTCCGGAACGCCCGGCGCCGCGAGCCGCCCGCCATGTCCGCCGCACCGCGGCAGATGCTGACCAGTAACCCAGCGCGCACGTCGCTTGCCCTTGCCGCGCAAGGCCGGGCCCCGGCCGAGTTGGCACACTCCGTCGCATGCCCGACCTCGTCACGCGCCGCCCGCAAGGGCTTTTCTGCGAACCCGGTGGCTTCTACATCGACCCCTGGCTGCCGGTGGAGCAGGCGGTAATTACCCACGCACATGCCGACCATTGCCGGCCGGGCCACGGCGCCTACCTCGCGCAGCGCGATGCGCTGGGGCTGATGCGGGCGCGGCTGGGCGACGAGGCGGCGCTGGAGGGCCTGGCCTACGGCGAGGCGCGCCGCATCGGCGACGTGACGCTGAGCCTGCACCCGGCCGGCCATGTGCTGGGTTCGGCGCAGGTGCGCATCGAGCATCGCGGCGAGGTGTGGGTGGTGGCGGGCGACTATTTCGTCAGCGGCGCGGGCGACTGCAACACGACCTGCGCGCCCTTCGAGCCGGTGCGCTGCGACACCTTCGTCACCGAGAGCACCTTCGGCCTGCCCATCTACCGCTGGGCGCCGCAGGCCGAGGTGCTCGGCGAGATGCGCGCCTGGTGGGCGGACTGCGCGGCCCAGGGCCGGCATGCGCTGCTGATGGGCTACAGCCTGGGCAAGGCGCAGCGGCTGGTGGCCGGGCTGGCCACGGCCGACGCGCCGGGACCGGTGCTGGTGCATGCGGCCGTTGCGCGGCTGAATGCCGCGTATCGGGAGGCCGGCGTGGCACTGCCCGACGTCGAGACGGTGACGCCGGCCACCGACTTCAAGGCCTTGCGCGGCGCGCTGGTCATCGCGCCGCCGGCCGTGCAGGGCAGCCGTTGGGCCCGGGCGCTGGGCCCGCACGGCGACGCCTTCGCCAGCGGCTGGATGCGGCTGCGCGGCGCGCGGCGGCGCCGCGGCGTGGACCGCGGCTTCGTGTTCAGCGACCACGCGGACTGGCCGGGGCTGCTGGCGGCCATCCGGGCCACCGAGGCGCAGCGCGTCATCGTCACCCACGGCGACGAGGGCGCGCTGGTGCGCTACCTGGGCGAGCTGGGGTTGCAGGCCGAGGCCTTCGCGACCGAGTACGGCGACGAGGCGCACGGCCTGGCTGGCGTGGACGGCGAGGCATGAAGCGCTTCGTGGCCCTGTACCTGGCGCTGGACGCCAGCACGTCGACGCTGGCCAAGGTGGCGGCGCTGAAGCGCTACCTCGCCGACGCGCCGGCCCGCGACGCGGCCTGGGCCGTCTACCTGCTGGCCGGCGGCACACCGCGGCGGGCGGTACCGACGGCCGAGCTGCGCGCGCTGGCCTGCGAAGCCGCCGCGCTGCCGGAGTGGCTGTTCGAGGCCGGCTACGCGGCCACCGGCGACCTGGCCGAGGCCATCGCCTACGTGCTGCCCGACCCCGAGGACCGGCTGGACGAGCCGCTGGCCGACTGGATGGCGCAGCGCATCCTGCCGCTGCGCAAGGCCGACGCCACGGCGCGGCGCGAGGCGGTGCTGGCGGCCTGGCGCGGGCTGTCGGCGGACGAGCGCTTCATGTTCGTCAAGCTGGTGGGCGGCGGCTTCCGCGTGGGCGTGAGCAAGCTGCTGGTGTTGCGGGCGCTGGCGGAATGGTCGGGGCAGGACGCCGCCGCCATCGCGCAGCGCATGATGGGCTACACCGACATCGACACGCCGCCCACGGCCGAGCGCTTCCAGGCGCTGCTGGCCGACGACGCCAGCGGCGCCCGCGGCGGCCGGCCCTACCCGTTCTTCCTGGCCCATGCGCTGGCCGGCGAGCCGGCGGTCGCGCTGGGCGAGCGCAGCGACTGGCTGGCGGAGTGGAAGTACGACGGCATCCGCGCGCAGGTGGTCAGGCGCGAGGGCCAGGTGTGGATCTGGTCGCGCGGCGAGGAGCTGGTGACCGAGCGCTTCCCGGAGGTGGTGCTGGATGCCGGCAGCTGGCCCGATGGCACGGTGGTCGACGGCGAGCTGCTGGCCTGGCGGCATGGCGAGGCGGAGCCGGCGCCGTTCGCGCTGCTGCAAAAGCGCATCGGCCGCACCAAGCTGTCCAAGGCCATCCTGGCGGAGGCGCCGGTGCGGCTGCTGGCCTACGACCTGCTGGAAAGCGACGGCGTGGACCGCCGCGCCGAGCCGCTGCACCTGCGCCGCGCACGGCTGGAACGCTTGAGCATCGCCACCTCGCCGCTGCTGCGGGCCGAGGACTGGGCCGGCCTGGCCGCCGCGCGGCTGCAGTCGCGCGAGCGGCGTGTCGAAGGGCTGATGCTCAAGCACCGCGACTCGGCCTACGGCATGGGCCGCACCGGCAGCGCCTGGTGGAAGTGGAAGGTGGCGCCGCTCAGCGTGGATGCCGTGCTGGTCTATGCCCAGGCCGGCCACGGCCGCCGCGCCAACCTCTACACCGACTACAGCTTCGCGGTGTGGAACCGCACGCCGCGCGATGCAGCGGAGGCCGACGCCGCGCTGGACGCGCCGGATGGCGAGCTGGCGCTGGTGCCGTTCGCGAAGGCCTACTCCGGCCTCACCGACGAGGAGATCAAGCGGGTGGACCGGGTGATCCGGCAGACCACGGTGGAGAAGTTCGGCCCGGTGCGGCGGGTGCGGCCCAGCCTGATGTTCGAGCTGGGCTTCGAGGGCCTGCAGGCCAGCACGCGGCACAAGAGCGGCATCGCGGTGCGCTTCCCGCGCATGCTGCGCATCCGCGACGACAAGCCGCTGCATGAGGCCGACACGCTGGACACGCTGCGCGCGCTGATGGATGTCGGGCCCACGCCGGCCGGACCTGCCGAACCTGACCAACCTGACGATGGCGTCGCCGACGACTGACTGGCTGGCCGGCCGCGGCTGGAAGGCGTTCCCGTTCCAGCGTCAGGTCTGGCGCGAGATGGCGGCCGGCCGCTCGGGCCTGCTGCATGCCACCACCGGTTCGGGCAAGACGCTGGCCGTGTGGCTGGGCGCGCTGCAGGCCTTCGGCGGCGGCGAGGCGCCGCTGACGGTGCTGTGGGTCACGCCGATGCGGGCGCTCAGCCACGACACGCTGCTGGCGCTGCAGGACGCCGCCGGCGCGCTGGCGCCGCGCTGGACGCTGGCGGCCCGCACCGGCGACACCTCCACCGGCGAGCGCGCGGCGCAGCAGCGCCGCTGGCCCACCGGCCTGGTCACGACACCGGAGTCGCTGAGCCTGATGCTGTCGCGCGCCGATGCGCCGGAGGTGCTGAAGCGCGTGCGCCTGGTGGTGGTGGACGAGTGGCATGAGCTGCTGGGCACCAAGCGCGGCGTGCAGCTGCAGCTGGCGCTGGCGCGGCTGCGGCGCTGGAACCCGTCGCTGATGACCTGGGGCCTGTCAGCCACGCTGGCCAACCTGGACGAGGCGGCGGACACGCTGGCGCCCGGCGCCGTCATCGTGCGCGGCGCGCAGGACAAGAAGATCGCCATAGACACGCTGCTGCCCGAGCGCATCGAGCGCTTCGCCTGGGCCGGCCACATGGGGCTGGCGATGCTGCCCGCAGTGGTGGCGCAGGTGGAGGCCGCCGCCAACACGCTGGTGTTCACCAACACGCGCTCGCAGTGCGAACGCTGGTTCCAGGCGCTGCTGGAGGCGCGGCCCGACTGGGCCGGGCTGATCGCGCTGCACCACGGCTCGGTGGACGCCGAGATGCGCCGCTGGGTGGAGGCCGCGATGAAGGCCGGTCAGCTCAAGTGCGTGGTCTGCACCGCCAGCCTGGACCTGGGCGTGGACTTCCTGCCGGTGGAGCAGGTGCTGCAGATCGGCTCGGCCAAAGGCGTGGCGCGGCTGCTGCAGCGCGCCGGGCGCAG
The DNA here is from genome assembly GCA_963992225.1 of uncultured Comamonadaceae bacterium. GTDB lineage: Bacteria > Pseudomonadota > Gammaproteobacteria > Burkholderiales > Burkholderiaceae_C > Pelomonas. The sequence goes on from CAXDTK010000005.1 coordinate 25,277, forward strand.
CGGCCATGCGCCGGGCCGGCGCTCGCGCGTGACGATGGTGCCCACGCACAGCCTGGAGATCGTCGAGGCCTCGGCCTTGCGCGCAGCGGTGCAGGCCGGCCGCATCGAGCCGCGCCGGCCGCCCGAGGCGCCGCTGGACGTGCTGGTGCAGCACCTCGTCACGGTGGCGCTGGGGGGCGGCTTCCGGCCCGACGAGCTGCTGCCCGAGGTGCGCAGCGCGCCCAGCTACCGCGCGCTGGGTGACGACGCCTGGCAATGGGCGCTGGCCTTCGTGCGGCACGGCGGCGAGACGCTGCGCGCCTACCCCGACTTCCAGCGCGTGGTGCCCGACGAGGACGGTGTCTGGCGCGTGCCCGATGCGCGGCTGGCGCGCCGCCACCGCAGCAACATCGGCACCATCGTGTCGGACGCGGCGGTGAACGTGCAGTTCCTGACCGGCGGGCGCATCGCCACCGTGGAGGAGAGCTTCATCGCGCGGCTCAAGGCCGGCGACGTGTTCCTGCTCGGCGGCCGTGCGCTGGAGCTGGTGCGCGTGGAAGGGCTGACGGCCTATGTGCGCAGCGCCAAGCCCGGCAAGGCGCTGCTGCCGCGCTGGGACGGCGGCCAGTTCCCGATCTCGGACACCCTGTCGGGCGCGATGCTGGAGCGCTTCGCCGAGGCCGCCGAAGGGCGCTACACCGACCGCGAGATGCGCTTCGTCGCGCCGCTGCTGAAGCTGCAGGTCGAATGGTCCGCCCTGCCCGGCCCGCAGCGGCTGCTGGCCGAGGTGATGGCCTCGGCCGACGGCCACCACCTGTTCCTGTACCCGTTCGCCGGGCGCGTCGTGCACCTGGGCCTGGCGTCGCTGCTGGCCTGGCGGGCCGGGCGCGACTCGCCCGCCACCTTCACCATGGCCATCAACGACTACGGCCTGGAGCTGCTCAGCGCCACCGAGATCGACTGGGCCGCCCGGCTGCCGCAGCTGCTGGCGCCGGTGGACCGCGCCACGCTGCGCGACGAGGTGCTGGCCAGCCTGAACGCCACCGAGCTGGCGCGGCGGCGCTTCCGGCAGATCGCGCGCATCGCCGGGCTGATCTTCCAGAGCCACCCCGGCGAGGCGCGCAGCCAGCGCCAGCTGCAGGCCTCGGCCTCGCTGTACTTCGACGTCTTCCGCCAGCACGACCCCGGCAACCGGCTGCTGCGCCAGGCCGAGGCCGAGCTGCTGTCGGCCGAGCTGGACGTGGGCGCGCTGGCCGACACGCTGGCCCGGCTGGCCGCGCAGCAGCTGGACCTGCGGCGGCTCGCCCGGCCCACGCCGCTGGCGTTCCCGCTGCTGGTGGAGCGGCTGCGGGAGCGGGCGTCGACCGAGTCGCTGGCGCAGCGGCTGGGCCGCATGCTGGCCGAGCTGGAGGCCGCGGCGGGCGGCCAGGCGCCCGACGACGTGGGCCCGCGGCTGGCGTTCGGGCAGGCACCCGACAAGGCCCGCCCGCGCGGCCGCCGGAGGCGCCGATGAGCCTGCGCCTGGACGCCGCGGGCGAGACGCTGTGGCTGCTGCCTGATGGCGCCGTGTGGTGGCCCGCAGCCCGCACCTTGTTCGTCGCCGACCTGCACCTGGGCAAGGGCGCGGCCTTCCGCGTCCAGGGCCAGCCCGTGCCGGCCGGCAGCAGCGCGCGCACGCTGGCGCGGCTGCACGGGCTGATGGCGGCGCATGGCGCGGCCCGGCTGGTGGTGCTGGGCGACTTCTGGCACGGGGCCCAGGGGCTGGTGCCTCGCCTGCTGGACGCCGTCGCGGACTTCGGCAGACGCGTGCCCACCGTGCTGGTGCTGGGCAACCACGACCGGCCCATCCACCCCGCCGGCCTGCCGCTGCAGGTGGTGCAGGGCGTCATGCCGTTAGGCCCCCTGACCGCCGCGCATGAACCGCCGCCGCCCGGCAGCCCGGGCTTCACGCTGGCCGGCCACTGGCATCCGGCCGTGCTGATCGCCAGCCGCGCCGGCGACCGGCTGCGGCGCCCATGCTTCGCCCGCTACCCGCACGCGCTGGTGCTGCCCGCGTTCGGCGGCCTTACCGGCGCGCTGACACTGCACCCGCGCGAACTGGCGCGCCAGGGCGCCCACGTGGCGGTGGTGGGCGACGGCAGCCTGCACTGGCTGCCCCACCCGCGGTAAACATTCCCGCCGCTGACAGTTGCGCCTGCTTCCTACGTTTTGGCAGGACAGGACGCGTCCGAATGACCCCATGCCGGGGCATCGGGTTGCGCCCTGTCCTGTCACCTCTCAAGGAGCTTCCATGGATATCAACGATGTACTGGCCGTCGTCAACAACGAGCGCGCCACTTCCCTCGGGCTGAGCAAAGGCGGCTGGGAGGGCTGGCTGCAATGCGAGCTGTGGCGGCATCTGACGCTGAAGGGCGAAAGCGCCGAGCGCGAGTTCCCCTACCCCGGCAGCGCGCAGCGCTCCGACCTGGTCGTGAACGTGAATGGCCAGCTGCCCCTGTGGGTGGAGATCAAGGCCTTCGGGGTCTTTCGCGAGGGCGACGCCGATCGCTTCCTCGATGGCATCGGGCTCGACGTCATGAAGCTCGGGGCGAGGCCAGACGGCACGGACGGGCTGATGCTGGTGGTCGTGCCCAAAGCCATTGGCGACGCGCTGACCACCGCCTTCGTCGCGCGGCAATGGCACGGGTTCACGCACACCGACGCGGCCTACCTGGCGATCTATCACATGACGTTCTGAATGAGCGGCAACCAAAGAAAGGCTCATCATGGGATCCCTCACCAAACTGATCAATGACCTCGACGGCGCCAAGGAAGACGAGCAGGCACAGAAGGAACGGCTGCAGATTCTTCTCAACCTGGCCAAGTCGCGCATCGAAGCATTCCGGGTGGAACTCGATGAACGCTTTGCAAACCCTGGACTGATCAACAAGACGCAGATCCCCGGCACGCGCGCGCTGCGGTACATCGAGCAGTACCACGTCGCCAGCAGGTCGGAATTCAACACCCAGGTGGGTGACCATCTCACCCATGCCATCGACGCGTTCTTCTCCATCGGCGACGGCGACAACAAGCGATCCGTCCAGGAGGGGCTGAAGCAGGTCATCCAGACCGGCCTCAGTGGTTTCATCGGCTCGACCGACGTCGGGGAAAGCCAGGACCGGATGTATTTCGTCGTGCCGGAGAACAATGCCTTCGTACGGGTGGATGTCGTGTGCTGGAAATACCATTTCGAGCAGCACAAGATCATCAACCAGAGCGACCTGGCGGTGGCCTACGTGCTGTGCAAGTCGGTCATCGACCACACCCAGATCACGTTGGACGAACTGATCTACCTCGTCACCCAGGCCTTGTCATCCGGCGTGTTCATCGACGACGAGCGACAGCATGCCAAGTTCGCGGCAAGCACGCTGGAAGAAGTGAAGGCTGCAGCTGCCAATCTCGGCCTCAGCGGCGACGTCTTGGCCTACCTGACGAATGAGGCGCACTGGGACATCGACGCTGCGACCAAGACCATCGGGACACTGCGCCTGGGCAGCGGCGACCGGCCGAAGACGATCACATGGGATGAATTCGTATCGCGGGTGCTGTCAAAGGACGTGCCGCGGATCGAGAAGTCCAAGGCCGACGCGAACTCCGTGAAGCTCGTGTTCGACGGCAGGCTGGATCTGTCGTTGCCGCCGGTTCGCAGCACACCCGCATCGCTGCAGGTGGTGGAGGGCTACATCAACGAGCTGACGCGGGTTTGGAAGAAGCTCTCGGTGGAGCGCTGACCGCCGCGCCGGGTGGCGAACAGCCCAGGCGGGGGTGGCCCCGCCGCGCGAGCGGCGGCAGCGCCCACCCCGCATCGTTCACTCCACCGTGACCGACTTGGCCAGGTTGCGCGGCTTGTCCACGTCCGTCCCCCGCGCGCAGGCGGTGTGGTACGCCAGCAGTTGCAGCGGCACCACGTGCAGGATGGGCGACAGCGCGCCGTAGTGCTCGGGCATGCGGATGACATGCAGGCCGGGCTCGCTTTCGATGGCGGTGTCGCCGTCGGCGAAGACGTAGAGCTGGCCGCCGCGGGCGCGCACTTCCTGCATGTTGCTCTTCAGCTTCTCCAGCAGCGCGTCGTTGGGCGCCACCGTCACGACCGGCATCTCGGCGGTCACCAGCGCCAGCGGGCCGTGCTTGAGCTCGCCGGCCGGGTAGGCCTCGGCGTGGATGTAGCTGATCTCCTTGAGCTTGAGCGCACCCTCCAGCGCGATCGGGTAGTGCAGGCCGCGGCCCAGGAAGAGCGCGTTCTCCTTGCGGGCGAACTCCTCGCTCCAGGCGATGACCTGGGGCTCCAGCGCCAGCACGGCCTGCACGGCGACCGGCAGGTGGCGCAGGTCCTTCAGGTGGCGGGCCTCGGCTTCTTCGCTCAGGTGCCCGCGCGTCTGCGCCAGCGCCAGCGTCAGCAGGAACAGCCCCACCAGCTGGGTGGTGAAGGCCTTGGTGGAGGCCACGCCGATCTCGGCGCCAGCGCGGGTGATGTAGGCCAGCGCGCACTCGCGCACCATGGCGCTGGTGGACACGTTGCAGATGGTCAGCGTGTGGGCCATGCCCTGGGCGCGGGCGTGCTTGAGCGCGGCGATGGTGTCGGCCGTCTCGCCGCTCTGGCTGATGGTGACCACCAGGGTGCGCGGGTTGGGCACGCTGTCGCGGTAGCGGTACTCGCTGGCGATCTCGACCGAGGTCGGGATCTTGGCGATGCTCTCCAGCCAGTACTTGGCGGTGGAGCCGGAGTAGTAGCTGGTGCCGCAGGCCAGGATGAGGACGTTGTCGACCTCCTTGAAGATGCGGTAGGCGCCGTCGCCGAACAGCTCCGGGCTGATGCCGGTGATGGCTTCCAGCGTGTTGGCGATGGCGGTGGGCTGCTCGAAGATTTCCTTCTGCATGTAGTGCCGGTAGGGGCCCAGCTCGGCGGCGCCGCTGTGGGCGTGCACGGTCTTGACCTCGCGCTGCACGGCCTGGTAGCGGCCGGTGGCGGCGTCCAGGTGGCTGAGCCAGTAGCGGCCCGGCTGCAGGTCGACGACGTCACCTTCTTCGAGATAGACGATCTGGTCGGTCACGCCGGCCAGGGCCATGGCGTCGGAGGCGACGAAGTTCTCGCCATGGGCCTCGCCGACGCCCAGCACCAGCGGCGAGCCCTCGCGGGCGGCGACGACGCGGTGCGGCTCGTCGCGGCAGAACACCGCCACCGCGTAGGCGCCCTTCAGCCGCGGCAGCGCCTGCTGCACGGCCTCCAGCAGGTCGCCGGTGTAGAGGTGGTCCACCAGGTGGGCGATGACCTCGGTGTCGGTCTGGCTGGTGAAGACGTAGCCGCGCGCCTTCAGCTCGGCGCGCAGTTCGTCGTGGTTCTCGATGATGCCGTTGTGGACCAGCGCGATGCGGCCCACGGCGCCTTCGGCGGCATTGGGGCCGGGCGAGAAATGTGGGTGGGCGTTGTGCACCGCCGGGGCGCCATGGGTGGCCCAGCGGGTGTGGGCGATGCCGGTGCCGGCGCTGATGCCGTCCTGCTCGGCCTGCGTCTGCAGTTCGGCCACGCGGGAGGTGGAACGGGCGCGGCGCAGGGCGCCCGCCTGGTGCACGGCCACGCCGCAGGAGTCGTAGCCGCGGTATTCGAGCCGCTTCAGGCCTTCAAGCAGGATGGGGACGATGTTGCGTTGACTGACCGCGCCGACGATGCCGCACATGAGGGTTTCTCCGTTTCGAGGAATGCAGCGCATGGTAGGCAGGGCCGCTCGGCATATGCATGCAGATTCACTTCGATCATGAATGAAAATTTCACCCGCCGGAGGCGGAGAAATTTTCTTTCATAATCTCGGCGTGAATGTTGATTTCGACGCCATCGATCTCCGGCTGCTGGACGCCTTGCAGACCGATGCCTCGCTGAGCAACCAGGACCTGGCCGCCCGCGTGGCGGTGTCGCCGGCGACCTGCCTGCGGCGCGTGAAGCGGCTGGTGGACGCAGGCGTCATCGAGCGGCGCGTCGCGCTGCTGTCGCCCGCCAGGCTGGGCGCCGGGCTGCAGGCCCTCATCGAGATCACGCTGGACCGCCAGGGCGCCGAGCACCTGGACGCCTTCGAGGCCCGGGCGGTGCAGGAGGCGGCGGTGCAGCAGTGCTGGCGGGTGTCGCCGGGGCCGGACTTCGTGCTGGTGGTGCAGGTGGCCGACATGCCGGCCTACCAGGCCTTCACGCAGCGCCTGCTGACCCAGGACGCCAACGTGCGCAACATCAAGGCCTTCTTCAGCGTGAAGCGCGCCAAGTTCGATACGCGGGTGATGCTGCCTGGGCCGAGCGCTTGATCAGCGTTTCAGGATGCCCAGGCCCTTGAGGTAGTCGCCCTCGGGGAAGCGCACCGTCTGCGGATGGTCGGCCGCGGCGCACAGCCGCTCCACGATGTAGCCGTCCACGCCGGCGTCCAGGCCGGCGCCGGCCACGATCTTGTGGAACAGGTCGGGCGCGATGCCACCCGAGCAGGAGAAGGTGTAGAGCAGCCCGCCGTCGGCCAGCAGCATGAAGGCCAGCCGGTTGATGTCCTTGTAGGCGCGGGCGGCGCGCTCGGCATGGGCCACGGTGGGCGCGAACTTCGGGGGATCGAGCACGATGGCATCGAAGCGCCGGCCCTCGGCCAGGCAGCGGCGCAGCGTGGTGTTCACGTCGGCGTCCCAGGCCTGGTGGCGGGCGGCGTCGAAGCCGTTCAGCGCCACATGGGCGGTGGCGCGTTCCAGCGCGGGGCCGGACGAGTCCACGCTGATGACCTCGCTCGCGCCACCGGCCAGCGCGGCAACGGAGAAGCCGCCGGTGTAGCTGAAGCAGTTCAGCACCGTCTTCACGTCGTACTGCCGCACCGCGTCGGCAAAGCGGCGGCGGCTGTCGCGCTGGTCCAGGTAGTAGCCGGTCTTGTGGCCCTCGGCCACGTCCAGCGTCAGCCGCCAGTCGTGCTCGCGGATCGTGATGGCCGTCGCGCCGTCGTCATCGCCATGTCGGCGCAGCCAGCCGGTCTGCACCGGCAGGCCCTCCCACTCGCGGGCCTGGGCGTCGGAGCGCTCGTACAGGCGCGTCAGGCCGGTCGCGGCCAGCAGGGCGTCGGCGATGACGCCCTTCCAGCGCTCGGCACCGGCGCTGCCGAACTGCGCCACCAGCGTGTCGCCATAACGGTCCACGATGAGGCCGGGCAGGCCGTCGGCCTCGCCATGCACCAGCCGCCAGGCGTCGGACGCGATGGCCAGCCGGCTGCGCATGGCGATGGCCTGGGCGATGCGGCGCTGGAAGAAGGCGGCGTCGATGCGCTCGGCCTCTTCGAAGCTCCAGGCCCGCAGGCGGATCTGTGACTGCGGGCTGAACGCCGCCCAGCACAGGAAGGCGCCGTCGGCCGACTCCACCCGCACCGTCTCGCCGGCATCGCCGCCGCCGCGCTGGATGGAGCTTTCGAACACCCACGGGTGGCGCTTGAGCAGCGAGCGCTCCTTGCCGGCGCGGATGGATACCTTCTTCATCGCTGCAGCGCCCCGAAGGCGTAGCTGAGCTGCAGATGCGCCAGCGGCGTGGACTGATCGCCGCCACGGATGGTGCGGAACTGACCCACGCCGGCGCGCAGCCGCAGCCGCTCGCTGACCGGCAGCTGGGCCCACGCTTCCAGCTGCGTCACCGCGCCGCCGCCCACGCGCACGCCGCCGCCGCCGGCCGCGCCCACCAGCCACTCGGCGCCCAGGCGCAGGCCACCTAACAGCGGGTCGCTCTGCACGCCCAGGCCGAACAGGCCGAAGGAATAGGCGCCCGCGCTGCCCGCCGCCGCGCTGCCGGCCTGGGCGGCGCCGTAGAAGTGGCGCGAGAACTCGCGCGACATGTTGACGGCCAGGTGGCTGACCGCCTCGCGCCGGCCGTCCTTGAAGCGCACGCGCGGCAGGTGCATGACGCTGGCGCCCAGCTGCTGCGCGCGCACGATGCCGCCCGGGTCCTCGCCGATCAGCGTGGGCGTGCGGTCCAGCGGCATGGCCAGCACGGCGCGCAGGTAGGGCGCCGTGTAGGCGCCGCTGGGCGCATAGGTGATGCCGGCGTCGAGCCGCACGGTCGAGCCCCAGGGCGTGATCCAGCGCAGCGTGGGCCCGGCGCGCAGCAGCCAGCCGTTGCCGGTGTCGACGTCGCCGCCGCCGCCCAGGCCGGCGCCCAGCTGCCCGCCCACGCGCAGCCGCGGCGTGCCGAACGGCGCCCAGTCCTGGCCGATCTGGCCCAGCACCTCCATGTAGCCGTCCACGCCGCCCTTGGCCGCGCCCGAGGCTTCCACGCCCCACCAGCTGCCGTCGGCGATGTACTGGCGCAGCTCGCCGCCGGCCTTGCCGACCTTGCCTGCATACGGCCGGCCGCCCCGGCCCCGGCTGGAGGCGGTGGGTTTCTCCATGCCGCCGGTCAGCGCGATCTCGTCGAAGCCCAGCCCCGAGCGGCGCCCGGCCCGCGCCGGCTTGCCGGCGTCGTCCGGCGAGAAGCTGACGAAGTCCATCGCCCGCCCCACCGTGAAGGCCAGCCCCACGCCGCTCTTCACATTGCCGCTGGGGAATCGGATCTGCGAGATGCCCACGCCGGTGTACCAGGGGCCGGTCTCGGTGCGCAGCGACAGCTCCGGCCGCAGCATCAGCCCGCCGCCGAAGCGCATCTGCTGGCTCGACAGGCCGCCGCCCGCGCCCACGTAGAGGCTGGCCGCCAGGTGCGTGTTGCGCGACAGCCGCCAGCGCCGCTGGCCTGTGAAGCCCACCGTGAAGATGCCGCCGTAGTTGCCCTTGGCCGTGCCGTAGAAGCCGGGGCCGAAGCCCCAGTCGTCGTTGAGCGCCATCAGGTAGCTCAGCGACGCGAACGCGGTGCGGCCGCCGTCGGGCATCTTCATCGACGTCCAGTTGCCCTCCACTGCCGCGGGGCGCACGGTGTTGATGCGGGCAAACGGCGCGTCGTCGGGGGTGGCCAGCGCGCAGGCCGGGAGGAGCGCCATCAGAGTGGCAATGCGGCGGGTCATTTCTTGGCCCTGGGATGTGCGGCGTCGTAGATACGCGCCAGATGTTGGTGATCGAGCTGCGTGTAGACCTGGGTGGTCGTGATGTGGGCATGGCCCAGCAGCTCCTGCACGCCGCGCAGGTCGCCGCTGGACTGCAGCAGGTGGGAGGCGAAGCTGTGCCTGAGCATGTGCGGGTGGACATGCGCCGGCATGCCGGCCGACACCGCGCGGGCGCCCAGCATGGCGCGCAGCGTGGAGCCGGCCAGCCGGTGGCCGCGCGCGCCGACGAACAGCGCCGGCTCGCCGGGCGCGGCCAGCTGCGGCCGCACGGCCAGCCAGGCCTGCAACGCCTCGGCCGCCGCGCGGCCCAGCGGTGTGCTGCGGCGCTTGCTGCCCTTGCCCAGCACATGCACCTCGCCGGCCTGCAGGTCCACCCAGCCGGCGGCCTGGCCGCTGGCCTGCGCGTCCAGGCCGATCAGCTCGGCCGCACGCAGGCCGGCGCCGTACAGCAGCTCCACCATGGCGCGGTCACGCGCCTCCAGCCGCGAGTCGGCCACCTCGTCGGGCACATGGGTGGCCAGCTGCACGGCGTCGTCCACGCCCAGCGCCTTGGGCAGCGGCTTGGGCCCTTTGGGCGCGCGCAGGCCGTCGAAGGGATTCAGGGCCACGCGCCCCTGCAGCCCCAGCCAGCGGTAGGCGCTGCGCCAGACGGACAGCAGCAGCGCGATGGACTTGGGCGCCAGGCCCTCGCGGTGCAGCAGCGCCGCCAGGCGGCGGGCCTGCGCGATGCTGAGGGCCCGGGCGTCGATGGACGCCTCGGCCAGCAGGGCCTGCAGCCGCGCCAGCCCGTCGGCGTACAGGCGCAGCGTGCGCGGGCTCAGGCGCTGCTGCACGCGGGCGTGCTGCAGGTAGTCGCCGAAGTCAGCCGCCAGCGGCTGCGCGGGCTCGGCCATCAGGCCAGCAGCCCCGCCAGCCCCGCGCTGGCGATCTCGCCGACGCGGGTCAGGAAGTCGGTGCCCATCTCGGCCGTGTAGCGGGTCGGGTCCGGCGAGCCCAGCACCAGCAGGCCGAACGGCTTGCCTTCGTTGGCATTGGGCTGGCACAGCGGGATCAGCGCCAGCGAGGTGGCCGTGCCACCGCTTTCGCTCAGGCCCAGCCAGCGTGCCGCCTCGAAGCCGGAGTTCACGCCGCAATAGGGCTGGCTCAGGCTGGAGGCGAAGCTCTTCACGTCGGGGCTGACCGCGGTGGCGAACTCGGTGGCCTCGTGTTCGGGTGCCACGCCCCACAGGCGCAGGCTGGCCTGCGGGATCATGAACTGGTGGCGCAGCTCGGCCAGCAGCACGTGCGGCAGCTCGGTCGGCGTGCCGGCGGCGCGCATGACGGCCAGCGTCCAGCGGTGCAGGCGGTCGGCGATGGCCACGTTGTCCTGGCCGTTGCGGATCATGTCGATGATGCGCAGCTCCAGCCCCTTGATCTTGTCGCGCAGCATCTCGGCCTGGCGCTCCTGCAGCGACACGGCGCGCGCGCCATGCGGGTGCTGCAGCTGCACGCTGGCCAGCAGCGCCGCGTGGCGCTCGAAGAAACCGGGGGTGGCCGCCAGGTAGTTGGCGATGTCGGTTTCGGTGATGCCTTGCACCGCGTCAGCGGCCGGGTTGGAACTCACAGCGTGATCTCTCCGTCAAAAACTTTCACAGCGGGGCCGGTCATCAGCACGGGGCTGAACTTTCCATCCTGGCCGCCCGCCCATTCGATGCGCAGCTGGCCGCCGCGCGTCTGCACCTCCACCGCCGCATCCAGCCAGCCGGCGCGGATGCCGGCCACCACGGCCGCGCAGGCGCCGGTGCCGCAGGCCAGCGTCTCGCCGGCGTCGCGCTCGTACACGCGCAGCGCGATGCGGTCGCGGGCCAGCACCTGCATGAAGCCGGCGTTCACGCCGCGCGCGAAGCGGGCATGGCGCTCGATGCGCGGACCCAGCGTCAGCACCGGTGCCGTCTCGACATCGGCCACGCGCTGCACCGCATGCGGGTTGCCCATGGAGACGACGGCCAGCTCCACCCCTTGGACATCTTCAAGAGGCCACAGCTCGAAGCCGTTCTCCAGCCGCGGCACGAGGCCGGTCGCATCGAAGGGCAGCGCCGCAGGCTCGAACACCGGCGCGCCCATGTCCACCGTCACGCGGCGATCGTCCTGCAGCGCCAGCCGCAGGCGGCGGTTCAGGGTGTCCACCGTGATCTCACGCTTGTCGGTCAGGCCGGCGTCCACCACGTAGCGCACGAAGCAGCGCGCGCCATTGCCGCAGTGCTCCACCTCGTCGCCGGTGTTGTTGAAGATGCGGTAGCGGAAGTCGGCGCCCGCGTCGGTGGCCGGCTCGATGACCAGGATCTGGTCGCAGCCGACGCCGAAGCGGCGGTCACCCAGCCGGCGCATCTGCTCGGCCGTCAGCGCGAAGGGCTGCCGCGTCGCGTCGATGACGACGAAGTCATTGCCCGCGCCGTGCATCTTGGTGAAGCGCAATCTCATGGGGGCGATTATCAGGGAGTGCCTGCCAGCGCCGCCTCGATGGCCGCGGCCAGTTCGGCCTCGCCGCCCTCGCCCTCATGGCGGTAGACGATGCGGCCCCCGCGGTCGATCAGCCAGGCCGCCGGCCAGTAGCGGTTGCCGAAGGCGCGCCAGATGCCGTAGTCGTTGTCCTGCACGACCGGGTACTCCAGCCCGAGCCGCCGCACGGCGGTGCGCACGCCGTCCAGCGGCCGCTCATGCGCAAACTCCGGCGTGTGCACGCCGATGACGACCAGGCCGCGCGCCGCGTAGCGCTGGTGCAGCCGCTCGATGACCGGCGCGTTGCGCAGGCAGTTCACGCAGTCCCAGGTCCAGAAGTCGATCAGCACCGCCCGGCCGCGCAGGTCGTGCAGCTGCAGCGGCGGGCTGTTGAGCCAGGCGCGGCCGCCCGGCAGCGCGGGCGCCGGCTGGCCGACGAGCTGGCGCGAGGCGCCGCCTGCCGGCGCGCCCAACGCGGCCACCCAGGCCGAGCTGACGTCGGCCAGGCTGGCCCCTGCCAGCACGATGACCAGCACGCCCAGCCCATGCCGCAGCCGCGCCGCCGCGCCGGCCCAGCGACGCAGCCGCATGGCCAGGCGCTGGCCGCCATAGGCCACGGCCAGCATGGGCCCGCCGGCGCCCGCGGCGTAGGCGAGCAGCAGCCCAGCCGCCTGGCCAGGCTCGGTCGCGCTGGCCACCAGCGCGAGGATGCTGGCCAGCGCCGGCCCGGCGCAGGGCGTCCACAGCGCCCCCAGGCTGGCGCCCAGCGCCAGTGCGCCCAGCCGCCCGCCGCCGCGGCCCAGGCGCTGGGCCACGTCCGCCACGCAACCCAGCGGCAGCGCCAGCCTCTCCCACAGCGCCGGCGCCAGCAGCAGCAGGCCCATCGCCAGCAGCAGCAGGGCCGCGAGGTCGCGCACCGTACCGGCCGACAGGCCCAGTGCCGTGGCGGACGCCCCGAACGCCAGCGCCAGCGCGCTGAACGTGCCGATGAAGCCCAGCACGATCAGCGGCGGCCGCCAGGCGTCGGGCCGGCCCCAGCTGCTGCCCAGCAACGCCGGCAGCAGCGGCAGCACGCAGGGGCTGGCCACCGTGGCCAGCCCCGCGCCGAACGCCGCGGTCAGCGGCAGCAGCGCAGTCATTGCGCGGCCTCCACGACGCGCTGCCAGGCCTGCGTGCGGCCGAACAGCGGCAGCCCCACGTAGGCGCGCAGCCGCAGCTCGCCGGCGGGGCCCAGCGACATCAGGCAGTCGTAGGTCTTGCCGTTCTCGCGGTTGAAGATGCGGCCGCGCCACTCGGTGACGGCGCTGCCGCCCTCGGGCGTGGTGTCGCGCGCCGAAGGCGTGAAATCGCTGAGGATGCGCAGGCCCGGCTGTGCCGGCAGCGCGTCGGCGGCCATGGCCTCGCCGGGCCGGCTCATCGACCGGTTGGCGATGACGCGGGCCACGCTGCCGCACAGCGCCGCGCCGCAGGGCTCGACGCGCACCTCCAGGTTGCCGCTGGCCGTCAGCCACAGGCCGCGGGGGTCGGCCTCCGCGCCGGCCGGGGCGCCGGCCAGCAGGGCGGCGGTGAAAAGAAGAGCAGTTCGCATCGGGCACCTCGTTCAAGTGGAAGGAGCCGCCATTGCAGGGCGCCGCGGTATCGCCGCGATGTCGATGTGTCGCCGCCGGACATGCGCCGGTCACGCAGACAAAGAGCGATACAAACCCGGTGCGCGGCTCGGCTATCGTGCCCGCCATGCAAGACCGGCACGACCCGCGCCCCGACCACCTGCTGCTCGTCGACGACGACCGCCAGCTGCTGGCGCTGCTGGCCGACTATCTGCGTGGCGCCGGCTACCGCGTCAGCACCGCCACGCAGGGCCGCGAGATGCGCGCCGTGCTGGCGGCGCAGCCCGTCGACCTCGTCGTGCTGGACCTGATGCTGCCGGGCGAGGACGGCCTGACGCTCTGCCGTGACCTGCGCGCCCGCGAGGTGGAGCCGCTGCCCATCCTGATGCTGACGGCGCGCGGCGACGAGGCCGACCGCGTGCTGGGGCTGGAGATGGGCGCCGACGACTACCTCGCCAAGCCGTTCGCCACGCGCGAGCTGCTGGCCCGCATCCGCGCCGTGCTGCGGCGCACCCGCCAGCTGCCCCCGCGGCTGGCGCCGCAGCGCCAGGCCCGGCAGCTGGCCTTCGAGGGCTGGGTGCTGGACACGACGGCCCGCCACCTGCTCGACGCGGCGGGCACGCTGGTGCCGCTGACCGGCGGCGAGTACCGCCTGCTGCGCACGCTGCTGGACCACCCGCAGCGCATCCTCAGCCGCGACCAGCTGCTCAACCTGACGCAGGGGCGGGACGCCGACCCCTTCGACCGCTCCATCGACCTGCTCGTCAGCCGCCTGCGCCGCCGCCTGCGCGACGATGCCCGCGAGGCCCGCCTGCTGAAGACCGTGCGCAACGAGGGCTATGTGTTCTGCGCGGCCGTCGAGACGCGCGACCGATGAGCCTCGCGGGGCGCATCGCCGGCCTGTTCCTCGCGGGGCTGCTGCTGGCCTATGGCCTGGCCAGCCTGGCCTGGCTGGCCGAGCGCCGCGAGGCGATGGCCCGCATGCTGGACGCCTACCTGGGCCGCGACGTGGCTGCCGCCTTCGCCGTGCTGGACCCGCTGCCCGCGGCCGAGCGGGCCGCCTGGCTGCCGCGGCTGGCGCGGCCCCACTACCGCTACGAGCTGGGCGCGGCGCCGGCGGACCTGGCACCGTCGCAGGCGGCCGGCACGCTGGCGCAGACGCTGGTGGTGGCCGTCGGCGGCCCGCGCGTGACGGCCGCGGGGGCCCGGCCCGACGGCGAGCTGGTGTTCGCGCTGACGCTGGCAGACGGCACGCCGCTGACGCTGCGCGCGCAGCCGCCGCGCCTGGGGCCCTCGACGGCAACGCTGGCGCTGCTGGCCGCACAGCTGGCCGTGCTGGCGCTGTGCGGCGCGGCCGCCGTGCGGCTGGCCACGCGGCCGCTGCGCCGCCTGGCGGACGCGGCCGAGCGGCTGGGCGCCGACCCGGCCACCGCGCCGCTGCCCGAGACCGGCCCGCGCGAGGTGGCCGCCGCCGCGCGCGCCTTCAACGCGATGCAGGCGCGCATCGCCGGGCACATGCGCGAGCGGGCGCAGATCCTGGCGGCCATCACGCACGACCTGCAGACCCCGCTGACCCGCATGCGGCTGCGCAGCGAGCTGCTGGGCGAGGCCGCCACGCGCGAACGGCTGCTGGCCGACATCGACGAGATGCGCGACCTGGTCGCCGAGGGCCTGCACTACGCCGCCAGCGCCCATGCGGCCGAAGAAGCGCCGCAGGCCGTGGACCTGGTCGCGCTGCTCGACGGCCTGGTGTGCGACGGCCAGGACGCCGGCCAGCGCATCCACCTGCAAGCGCCGCCCGACCTGCCGCCCGTGACAACGCGGCCGCGCGCGCTGCGCCGCATCGTCGGCAACCTGGTGGACAACGCGCTCAAGTTCGCCGGCGCGGCGGAGGTGGTCGTCACGCGCGGCGACGGCGGGCTGTGCATCGCCGTGCTAGACCGCGGCCCCGGCATCCCGGTCGCCCAGCTGGACGCGGCGCTGCAGCCGTTCGTGCGGCTGGAGGGCTCGCGCAACCGCGACAGCGGCGGCACGGGGCTGGGCCTGGCGATCGCGCAGCGGCTGGCGCAGGCGCTCGGCGCGACGCTGGAGTTGCGGCCCCGCGACGGCGGCGGGCTGGAGGCGCGGCTCAGCCTTCCTGCGTAGGCGGCGCGGCGCCAATGTCCAGGCCCCGCGGTGCCTTGTAGCGGTGGTAGCCCCACAGGTACTGGCCCGGGGCGCGGCGGATCAGGCTTTCCATCGCCGCGTTGACGAGGGCGGCCGCGGCTTCGGCCGGGGCGTCCTTGGGAATCTCGGGCGCCGGCAGCACATGCACGACGAAGCCGCGCCCGCCCGGCAGCCGCTCGCCCCAGATCAGCAGCAGCGCCGCACCGGTCTGCTGCACCAGCCGCGCCGCCAGCGTCATCGTGTAGGCCGGCCGGCCGAAGAACGGCGCCCAGACGCCCAGGCCGTCGGGCGGCACCTGGTCGGGCAGCAGGCCGATCACCTCGCCCTTGCGCAGCGCGCGGATCATCTGGCGCACGCCGGCCAGCGAGGCCGGCGCCGTGGCCAGGCCCGGGCGCTCGCGCGAGCCGGCCATCACCTCGCGCAGCGACGGCTGGCGCGCGGGGCGGTACAGCACGGTGATGGGCGCCTCGGGCGTCGTGAAGCGCTCGGCGATGGCCTGGGCGCAGATCTCGAAGCAGCCCAGGTGCGGGGTCAGCATCACCAGGCCGCGCTTCTCGGCCAGCGCCGCGGCGATCAGCTCGCCGCCGTCCCATTGCAGCGCCGCACCCAGCGGCTTGCCGCGCTGGCCCACCCACAGCCAGGGCAGCTCCGCGGCCATGCGCCCGGCCGCCGCGATGGCCGGCCGCGCGGCCGCCCATGGCAGGCCGGCCTGCGCCACGTTGGCGCGAAATCGCGCCCGGTAGGTGGGTGAGGCCAGGTACACGACCCAGCCCAGCCAGCCACCCAAAGCGTGCAGAACCGCCAGCGGCAGTCGGGACATCCAGCGAAAGACCAGGCCCATGTTTCTTATACTTGGCGCATCGCCGAGTTAATGGAACTACTTGCGGGGCGATTCACAAATCCTGCTAAAGCGTTCGCCGCACCTCCGGGGGTCAGGCAACGCCGACCCACAGCACAACAGGAGTTTAAAAGTGGCGAACGACTTTCTCTTCACGTCCGAATCGGTTTCCGAGGGACACCCCGACAAGGTGGCCGACCAGATCTCGGACGCCATCCTGGACGCCATCTTCGCGCAGGACCCGCGCAGCCGCGTGGCCGCCGAGACGCTGTGCAACACCGGCCTGGTGGTGCTGGCCGGCGAGATCACGACCAACGCCCATGTCGACTACATCGAGGTGGCCCGCGACACCATCAAGCGCATCGGCTACGACAACACCGAGTACGGCATCGACTACAAGGGCTGCGCTGTGCTGGTGGCCTACGACAAGCAGAGCAACGACATCGCCCAGGGCGTGGACCATGCGTCGGACGACCACCTGAACACCGGCGCCGGTGACCAGGGCCTGATGTTCGGCTACGCCTGCGACGAGACGCCCGAGCTGATGCCCGCGCCCATCTACTACGCCCACCGGCTGGTGGAGCGCCAGGCCCAGCTGCGCAAGGACGGCCGCCTGCCCTTCCTGCGCCCGGACGCCAAGAGCCAGGTGACGATGCGCTACGTGGACGGCAAGCCGCACAGCATCGACACCGTCGTGCTGTCCACCCAGCACAGCCCCGAGATGAGCCTGGGCGACAAGATGACGGACGCCTTCTACGAGGCCATCCGCGAGGAGCTGATCAAGCCGGTGCTGCCCAAGGACTGGCTGACGCCCGACACCAAGTACCTGATCAACCCGACGGGTCGTTTCGTCATCGGCGGCCCGCAGGGTGACTGCGGCCTGACCGGCCGCAAGATCATCGTGGACACCTACGGCGGCGCCTGCCCGCACGGTGGTGGCGCGTTCTCGGGCAAGGACCCGACGAAGGTGGACCGCTCGGCCGCCTACGCGGCCCGCTACGTGGCCAAGAACATCGTCGCCGCGGGCCTGGCGCGCCAGTGCCAGATCCAGGTCGCCTACGCCATCGGCGTGGCCCGGCCGATGAACGTGACGGTCTACACCGAAGGCACCGGCGTGATCCCCGACGAGCAGATCGCCCAGCTGGTCAACGAGCATTTCGACCTGCGGCCCAAGGGCATCATCCAGATGCTGGACCTGCTGCGCCCGATCTACGCCAAGACCGCCGCCTACGGCCACTTCGGCCGCGAAGAGCCGGAGTTCACCTGGGAGAGGACGGACAAGGCCCAGGCGCTGCGTGCAGCGGCGGGGCTGTAAGCACCGCGTTCGCGACAGCGAACCCTGGGGCTTGGGGCGATGCTCATGTCGCAGCGCGACGTGAGCGCAGACCACAAGGCAGCAGCGCTGCGCGCGGCTGCTGGGCTGTGAGCCCACCGCGAAGCGGCTTGACCGTCCTCGGGCGGCGCTCGTATCGCGCAGCGATGTGAACGAAACCAACGTGTCGACAAAGCGGCAGCCTTGCGGGCCGCAGCCGGCCTGTGACGGCGCCGGGCGCCGCACCCGCCCCGCGCCAGCACAGGAACACCGCCTCCGGGGCGGTGTTTTTCTTTCTGCCGGACCATCGATACGGCCGTAGAGTCGATGCACCGGCCGGGTGCGCCACTTGCCGCACCCGCCAGAGGTCAAACGCTGGAGGTGGGTGATGAAAATGCAGTCCCTGAAGATCGGCATGCGGCTCGCGCTGGGCTTCGGTCTGGTGCTGCTGCTGCTGGCGGTGGCGGTGGGCCTGAGCTACCGGCAGATGGCCACCGTGGGCCCGCACATCGACCTGCTCATCGAGCTGCAGCGCCAGCAGGACCTGGCGCAGGATTGGCGCACGCAGACCCAGCTCAACGTGACCCGCACCGACGCGGTGGCCCGCGCGGGCGGCGCCGGGCCGGTGGCCGAGTTCTTCGCGCCGGTCATCAAGACCACCAGCGGCAAGATCAGCGAGCTGCAGGAGGCGCTGACCAAGGCGGCCGACACCCCGCAGGGCAAGGCCACGCTCGCGGAGATCGCCGCGGCGCGCAAGACCTACGTGGACATCCGCAACCAGGTCTTCGCCCAGCTCAAGGCCGGCGAGGCCGACGCCGCGCTGCAGACGCTGGAAGGCCGCATGCGGCCGGCCGCCGAGGCCTATGTGGCGACCATCAGCCGCATGGCCGACTACCAGGGCGAGCGCGTGCGCGACACCACGCGCGAGGTGCTGGAGGCGGCGCGCCGCACCCAGCTCGTCATGCTGGTGCTGGCCGCCATCTGCCTGAGCATCGGCATCGCCGCGGCCTGGCTGATCACGCGCTCGGTCGTGCGGCCGCTGCGCGCCGCCATTCACGAGGCGCAGCAGGTGGGCCAGGGCGACCTGTCGCGCGAGATCCGCTCCGTCGGCAGCGACGAAACCGCGCAACTGACGCAGGCGCTGGCCGGCATGCAGCAGGCGCTGCGGCAGCTGGTGGGCTCGGTGCGCCACAACGCCGATGGCGTCGCCACGGCCAGCTCCGAGATCGCGCTGGGCAGCAACGACCTGTCGGCCCGCACCGAACAGCAGGCCAGCGCCATCCAGCAGACCGCCGCGTCCATGGAGGAGTTGTCGGCCACCGTGAAGCTCAATGCCGACAACGCCGGCCAGGCCGACCGGCTGGCCCATGACGCCAGCGCGGTGGCGCGCCAGGGCGGCGACGTGGTGGGCGAGGCGGTGCTGCGCATGCGCGGCATCGAGGAAAGCGCGCGCAAGATCGGCGACATCATCGGCACCATCGACGCGATCGCCTTCCAGACCAACATCCTGGCGCTGAACGCCGCCGTCGAGGCCGCGCGCGCGGGCGAGCAGGGCCGCGGCTTCGCGGTCGTCGCCAGCGAGGTGCGCATGCTGGCCCAGCGCAGCGCCGAGGCGGCCAAGGAGATCAAGGGCCTGATCGGCGACAGCGTGGAGCGCGTCGAGCAGGGCGCCGTGCTGGTGAACCGCGCCGGCGAGACCATGGGCCAGGTCGTGACGTCCATCGACCGCGTCGCGCAGATCGTGCGCGAGATCAGCGCGGCCAGCCGGGAGCAGAGCGGCGGCGTCACGCAGGTGGGCCAGGCCATCACGCAGATGGACCAGGCCACGCAGCAGAACGCCGCGCTGGTGGAGGAAAGCGCCGCCGCGGCCGAGAGCCTGAAGAGCCAGGCCGCCGAGCTGGTCCAGCTGGTCTCGACCTTCAAGACCTGAAGCGCGACCGCTTCAGCGATGGGGCATCAATGCACCCAGAGCGGGCGGGCGGGGTCGGTGACCGGCTGGGGCTTGAGGGCCTGGCGCACCCGCTCGACCGCGGCCGCGGAATCCTTGTCGGGCACCATCACGACCAGCCGCAGCCAGGAGGCCTTGGCCATGTCGGCCTCGCGCCGCGTCCAGCACCACACCTGCGCGCCCGGCTCGCCGGTCCGGTCGGTCAGGCAGACCTCGTCGAAGTCCGCGCCCTCGTAGGCGCGCAACTCGCCCTCGTCCACGTAGGTGTTGAAGTAGTCCGGCATCGGCCAAGTCTAGGCCGGTGGCGCCGCGCTGCAAAGGGCCGCCGGGCCTCACCCGGGCCGCCCGCCGGCAGCGCCGCCGCGGCGCGGCGCCTCAGAGGCCCCTGAGCGCGTCGTCCAGCACCTCCACCCAGTGCCGCACCGGCTGGGTCGTGCCGCTCTGCAGGTGCTGGATGCAGCCGATGTTGGCCGACACGATCTGCTGCGCTTGCAGCGGCGCCAGCGCCGCCAGCTTGCGGTCGCGCAGCTGCTTGGACAGCTCGGGCTGCAGCACGGAGTAGGTGCCGGCCGAGCCGCAGCACAGGTGGCTGTCGCTGGGCGCGCAGCCGATGGTGAAGCCCAGCTCGCGCAGCGCCGTCTCCACGCCGCCCTTGAGCTTCTGGCCATGCTGCAGCGTGCAGGGCGGGTGGTAGGCCAGCGGGCCAGGCTTGGCCTTGAGCCTCGTCTTCAGCGCGGGCACCAGCGTCGGCAGCAGTTCGCTCAGGTCCCGGGTCAGCTCGCTGATGCGGCGGGCCTTGTCGGCATAGGCGGGGTCGTCGCGCAGCGCGTGGCCATAGTCCTTGACGGTCACGCCGCAGCCCGACGCGTTCATCACCAGCGCCTCGACGCGCTCGCCCGGCCCGGCCACCAGCGGCCACCAGGCGTCGATGTTGCGGCGCATGTCGGCCCGCGCGCCGTCGTGGTCGCCCAGGTGCTCGCGGATCGCGCCGCAGCAGCCGGCGCCGTCGGCCACGACGGACTGGATGCCCGCGGCGTCCAGCACCCGCGCCGTGGCGCTGTTGATGTTGGGCGCCATCGCCGGCTGCACGCAGCCCAGCAGCAGCGCCACCTTGCGGTTGAGCTGGCGGGTCGGCCAGTCGTGCGCCGTGGCGGGTGGCTTGGCCGGCACCTTGTCCTTCAGCGCCGCGGGCACCAGCGGCCGCAGCGCCTGGCCCAGCTTCATCGCCGGCTTGAACAGCGGCGAGGTCAGGCCCTCCTTGAGCAGCCAGCGCACGCGCCGCTCGCCCGCCGGCCGGGGCACCTTGGCATCGACGACGCGCCGGCCGATGTCCACCAGGTGGCCGTACTCCACACCCGACGGGCAGGTGGTCTCGCAGTTGCGGCAGGTCAGGCAGCGGTCCAGGTGCAGCTGCGTCTCGCGCGTGGGCTCGGCGCCTTCCAGCACCTGCTTGATGAGGTAGATGCGGCCGCGCGGGCCGTCCAGCTCGTCGCCCAGCAGCTGGTAGGTGGGGCAGGTGGCGGTGCAGAAGCCGCAGTGCACGCAGCGGCGCAGGATGGCTTCGGCCTCGGCGCCTTCGGCCGTGCCGGCGAATTCGGGGGCGAGGGTCGTTTGCATCAGAGACGGGGGTAGAGCCGGCCGGGGTTGAAGACGCCATGCGGATCAAAGCTGGCCTTGAGCCGCTGGTGGATGGCCGCGAGCGGCGCGGCCAGCGGCGTGAACACGCCGGGGCTCTTGTCGAGCGCGCGGAACAGCGTGGCATGGCCGCCCGCCTGCGCCGCGGCCTCGCGCAGCGCGGCCGGCGCCATGGGCGTGACGACCCAGCGCTGGGCGCCGCCCCATTCGATGAGCTGCTCGCCGTGCAGCTTCAGCTCTGGTGCGGTGCTGGGCAGCGACAGCCGCCACAGCCTCACCTTCGCATCCAGGCCGCCGGCCACGGCGCGCTCGGCGCCGACGAAGAACTCGTCGCGCTGGTCGCGCAGGCCGGTCCAGAACGAGGCCGCCAGCTCGGGCGGGATCAGGTCGCCCCCCAGCCGCGCGCAGGCCGCGTCGACCGCCGCGACCGCGCCGGCCAGGCGCAGCACCAGGGCACCGTCCCACCAGGCGCTGGCCTCGATGGGCAGCGGCTGGCCGCCCCAGCGGTTGACGGCCGCCAGCGCCTCGGCCTGCGCCAGGTCGAAGCGCAGCGTGGCCGTCGCCGCCGGCAGCGGCAGCACCTTCAGCGTGACCTCGGTGATCAGGCCCAGCTGCCCCATCGAGCCCGCCAGCACGCGGCTGACGTCGAAGCCGGCCACGTTCTTCATGACCGTGCCGCCGAAGCTCAGCAGCTCGCCCTCGCCGTTGATCAGCACGGCCCCCAGCAGGTGGTCGCGCACCGAGCCCAGCGCCGCGCGGCTGGGGCCGGACAGCCCGGCGGCCACCATGCCGCCGACCGTGCCGAGGCCGCCCGGGCCACCCGCGAAGCGCGGCGGCTCGAAGGCCAGGCGCTGGCGGTTGGGTGCCAGCGCCGCCTCGACGTCTGCCAGCGGCGTGCCGGCCAGCGCGCTGACGTACAGCTCGCTGGGCTCGTAGGCCGTGATGCCGTTGAGCGCCAGCGTCGACAGCGGCTCGCCGCTCGCTACCTCGCCGTAGAAGTCCTTGCTGCCGTGGCCGGTGATGCGCAGCGGCCTGCGCGCCGCGCGGATGAAGGATTGCAGCTCGGCCAGCTTCAAAACCGCTCCAGTTCCGGGAAGGCCAGCAGACCGCGCTTGACGTGCATGCGGCCGTACTCGGCGCAGCGGTGCAGCGTCGGGATCTGCTTGCCGGGGTTGAGGGTGCCGGCGGGGTCGAAGGCGCCCTTCAGCGCCAGCATCTGCGCCAGCTCCGCGGGGCTGAACTGCACGCACATGGAGTTCAGCTTCTCGATGCCCACGCCATGCTCGCCGGTCACCGTGCCGCCCAGCGCCACGCTGCGCTCCAGGATCTCGGCGCCGAACTGCTCGCAGCGGTGCAGCTGGTCGGGGTCGTTGGCGTCGAACAGGATCAGCGGGTGCAGGTTGCCGTCGCCGGCGTGGAAGACGTTGGCGCAGCGCAGGCCGTACTTCTTCTCCATCTGCTGGATGTCGAGCAGGATGGTGGCCAGGTGCTTGCGCGGGATGGTGGAGTCCATGCACATGTAGTCGGGGCTGATGCGGCCGCTTGCCGGGAAGGCGTTCTTGCGGCCGCTCCAGAAGCGCAGCCGCTGCGCCTCGTCGGCGCTGACCTGCACGTCGGTCGCGCCGCTGGCGCGCAGCACGGCCTCCATGCGCGCGATCTCCTCGGCCACCTCCTCGGGCGTGCCGTCGCTCTCGCACAGCAGGATGGCCTCGGCCGTCAGGTCGTAGCCGGCGTGCACGAAGTCCTCCACCGCCGCCGTCATGGGCTTGTCCATCATCTCCAGGCCGGCCGGGATGATGCCGGCCGCGATGATGGCCGCGACCGCGTCGCCGGCCTTGCGCACGTCGTCGAAGCTGGCCATCAGGCAGCAGGCCAGCTGCGGCCTGGGCACCAGCTTGACGGTGACCTCGGTGACCACGGCCAGCATGCCCTCGCTGCCCACCACCAGGGCCAGCAGGTCCAGGCCCGGCGCGTCCAGCGCCTCGCTGCCGAACTCCACCGCCTCGCCCTCGACGGTGAAGCCGCGCACGCGCAGCACGTTGTGCAGCGTCAGACCGTACTTCAGGCAGTGCACGCCGCCGCTGTTCTCGGCGATGTTGCCGCCGATGGTGCAGGCGATCTGGCTGCTGGGGTCGGGCGCGTAGTACAGGCCGTGGGCGGCGGCGGCCTCGCTGATGGCCAGGTTGCGCACGCCGCACTGCACGCGCGCGGTGCGGGCCAGCGGGTCGATGGCGATGATCTGGTTGAACTTGGCCAGCGCCAGCGTCAGGCCGGCCTCGTGCGGCATGGCGCCGCCGGACAGCCCGGTGCCGGCGCCGCGCGCCACCACCGGCACGCCCAGGCGCTGGCAGGCCTTCAGCACGGCCGCCACCTGGGCCTCGGTCTCGGGCAGCGCCACGGCCAGCGGGCGCTGGCGGTAGGCGCTCAGCCCGTCGCACTCGTAGGGCGTGGTCTGCTCGGCCTGGTGCAGCAGCGCATGGGCCGGCAGCAGCGGCGACAGCGCGTCCACCAGGGCGCGCAGGCGGGCGGCGCGCTGCACCGCGGGATCGAGCGGCGCGTTCATGGCTTGCTGCGGCTGTTGCGCGGCTTGGCCGCGGGCTTGGCGGCCGCCTTGGTGGCCACCTTGGCCGCCGTGCGCGCGGCCGGCCTGGCCGTGCTGCCGGCCTGCAGGCCCTTGGCGACGCTGCCCACCACGCTGCCCGGCACGCTGGCGGCCTTGCGCAGCGTGTCGCTGGCGGCGTCGAAGCTTTGCTTGACCAGCGTGCCGGCGAGGTTCTTGGCCGCGTCGGTGGCGGTGTCCTTCATGGCGGAGGTGGCCAGCTGCGTGAACTGCTGGCTGAGCGCCGTCCACCACTGCGTCGGGTCCACGGCCGCGGCGGGGTTGGCGGCCACGGCCTTGGCGGCGCCCCCGGCACCCTTGACCGTCTTGGCGGCCACCTTGGCGGCGGTGCTGGCCGTGCGGGCGGCCGTCTGCGCCGCGGCCTGCGCGGCCGGTGCGGCGGCGGCCATGATCTCGGGCGGGATGGACGGCCAGGCCGGGGCCTCGGGCAGCTTGAGGCTGTCGCGCAGCTGGTTCAGCGGCACGTTCATGGTCTGCAGCGTCGACAGCGTCATGCGCTGCACCTCCAGCGCCTGGATGGTGGCGGCCAGCATGCGGGCGTTCTGCTCCAGCCAGAACTGCACCGTGCGCAGCTCCTCGATGCGCTTGCCCAGTTCCTCGGGGTTGAGCGTGGGCGCCACCCACTGGCCGATGCCGGGCAGGGCCGAGCCGGCGTTCTTGACCAGCCCCTGCAGGAAGTCGAAGCCGGGCACGAACTTGGTGAAGCTGTTGTCGCTCATGGTGTCTCCTGTGGGGTGGCCGGATGCTACTTCGCCGGGTGCACCGTCTCGACGGTGAAACCCCGCTGCGCGAGCAGCCGCTGCAGCGCCTGCGGGCCGCTCATGTGCAGCGCACCGACGGCCACCAGCACAGCCTGGCCGCCGGCATGCAGCGCGTCGATGCGGGCGGCCAGCTGCAGGTTGCGATCGTCGTTGACGCGCCGCAGCCAGGCACGCTCGGCCGGCGTGTCGGCGCAGCGGCACCAGCGCGCGTAGTCGCCCAGCGTCTTCAGGTCGGCCTGCGACCAGGCCTGAGCCAGCCGGCGCAGCGGTGCGCGCTGGGCGCCATGCTGCAGCTGGCGCAGCAGGCCGTCCGCGACCTGGGGCAGCTCGGCGGCCGCCGGTTCCAGCGCGGCCAGCTGCTCGTCCAGGCTCTCCAGCGACTGCACCGGCCGGCCCTCGGCCCGCGCGCGGGCCAGCAGCATCAGGTCCTGGCCGAAGCGCGCATCGAAGCCGTCGCGGCGCGCCTCCAGCAGCATCAGCGTGCTGAGCTGCAGCATGGCCGGCAGCGTGGCCAGCGCGCCGGGCGGCAGGCAGGCGGCACGCGCCTGCGCCTCCACGCGCCGGGCCAGCGGCGCCGGCAGCGGTGCGGCGGGCGGCAGCGCGGCCAGTGCCGGCCCCACGTCGGCCGGGTCCAGCTCGACGGCCAGCACCTCGGTTGCCTGCCAGGCGCGGCGCAGCGCCGGCCCGGGGTAGGCCCAGTCGGGCTTGCCGACATGCAGCGTGCCGAACAGGTAGCTGCTGCGGCCCTCGCGGCTGAGCCGCCACAGCGGCCCGCGGTCGGGCGCGCGGGCGGCCCAGGCGGCGTCCTGCGCGGCACTGGGCGGCGTCGGCACCGGCGGGCAGGCGGCCTGGGCGCCGCCGGCCAGCAGCGCGAGCCACAGCAGCGCCCGCATCATGGCTGGGGCTCGATGCGCAGCTCGCCGGGCTTCTGGCTGAAGTGCAGGCGCCCCAGCACGTCCATGCCCAGCAGCGGCGCGCCCAGGCCGGGCAGCACGGTGACGGTCAGCCGGTCGGCGCGCACGCCGCCCTCCAGCGCGATGTCGGCCTTGGCGGCGAAGCCGC
>CAXDTK010000006.1:0-48961 GCA_963992225.1 uncultured Comamonadaceae bacterium
TCATGGCTCAATCCTCTCAGAGTGTTGAGCCTCCTCGAAACCCGGGGCGATTCAGACCACTTGGTACGCGGGCCGCCCCATGGCGCTTGCGATAACCGCTGGGGCGAGTCATGAAACATCGCCTTCGCACGCTCGCACGACGATGCTATTCACAGCACTTTGCGCCAAGCGACACCTGCCTGTCGATCGGCACGGCTATGCGCACGAACCTGCCTAAGGGCAGGTCTCGGAAAAACCCAAACACGAGCGGACTGCGATGTACCACCGCATTGTCGGCGTGACGGCGTTTAGTCCTCAACGGGCGAGGGCGCGGAAGCACCTGAGGCCGACGCTGCGCAACCGCTCAGGCCTGGCTCATCGGACCGACCAACCTAGGCAAGCTCATCTCGAACCGCGCACCGCCCGCCGACAGGTTGTACGCACTCAGCACGCCGCCGTGCTGCTCGACGATCCCGTAGCTGATCGACAGCCCCAGGCCCGTGCCCTTGCCCACCGGCTTGGTGGTGAAGAAGGGGTCGAAAAGGCGCGGCAGATTGGGTTCGGCGATGCCCGGGCCGTTGTCTTCCACCCCCAGCATGAAGTGCGTAGGCGTCTCGTCGATGGCGATGCTCACTTCCGGGCACCGCCGGGGCAGCTCGGCCATGGCGTCGAGCGCGTTCTGCAACAGGTTCATGACGACCTGCTGCAACTGGCCGGGGTTGCCCTTCACGAGACAGGGCTCGCCCGCCTGCCAGTGCACCTGCAGGTCGCGCGATGCGCCTTTGCTGACCCACAACACAGAGCGCTCCACCACCTTGTTCAGGTCCACCTCCTGGCGGGTCTCGGTGTCCGCCGCCGAGAAGCGCTTGAGCCCGTTGACGATGTCGGCCGTGCGCTGGGCGCCCTCGATGGTGCCCTCCAGCAGCGAGGGCAGGTCGTCCAGGATGTGCGGCACGCGCAGCTTGGTGCGCAACGCCTGCAGCTCGGCGAGCGTCTGGCCCTCGTGCACCGCGCCAAGATAGTCGCGCAGACGCTCGCTGTAGCGGGCGAGTGCGTGGACGTTGCCCAGCACGAAGCTGATGGGGTTGTTTAACTCGTGCGCCACGCCGGCCACCAGGCGGCCCAGGGATGCCATCTTCTCGGAGTGCAGCAGCTGCTGTTGGGTACGCTTGAGAACCTCATGGGCGGTGCGCAGCTCCTGGTAGGCGCGGCGGATCTCGGCGGTGGGCCGGGCTACCAGCACCGTGCCCACACGCCGCTGCGAGGCAGCAAAGCGTGGCGTGCAATTGGCGTCCACCGGCACGCTGTCGCCACCGGCACCGCGCAGGTTCAGCTCGATGGAGTCGCCGCGCCGCGTGGGACTGCGGTTGGCCATCACGGCACGGGCTGCCGCCACGCTGGCGTCATCGGCCAGCAGGTCGTAGAGCGAGGTGCCGCGCAGCTGCTGTTCCCTGCGGCCGACCAGCTCGCACAGCGCCGCGTTGGTCTCCTCGATCAAGCCTTGCGCGTCGCACACCACCAGCACGTCCGACATGGCCGACAGCACGCTGAAGATGAACTGTTGCGACTGCTCCAGTTCGGCGTTCTTCTTCTCCAGCTCAATCTCGTCGGTGACGAGCTGGGAGTAGACCTCGTCCATCTTCTGGATCACGTCCACCCAGGCGGCGTCGTCCATGCCCTGGGGAGGCAGAGGCGGCGGCGTGTCGATGCGGCGGCGTGGAGGCATCAGTGCACCGTGCAGACCATGCAGGGGTCGAAGGAGCGCACGATGTGCTGCACAGCCACCGGCGTGTCCTCGCCATCGCGCACCGGCGCGTCGACCAGGGCCTGCTCGAGCGCACCAGGCGTGCCGGCGGCGTCGCGCGGCGAGAAGTTCCAGCTCGTCGGCGCGACGATCTGGTAGTTGGCGATACGCCCGCCGCGCACCGACAGCCAATGCCCCAGTGCGCCGCGCGCGGCCTCGTTCAGGCCCATGCCCTCGCCGTCCTGCGGCAGCGGCGCGGCTTCGCAGTAGGGCAGCTGCGGCTGCAGGGCCTGCAGCCAGGCTTCGATGTGAGGCACCACCCGCGCCAGCTCGAGCACGCGGGCCAGCACGCGCGTGAACACCGTGCCGCCACGGCGGCGCACGGCGCCCTGCACAAGCGGGTGACCGGCGGCGAGCTGGCGGGCGATGGCGCCGGTCTCGACGACCTGGCCGGACAGGCGCGGCGCCTTGTTCCAGGTGTAGGCACCGGGCTTGTCGGCGTCGGGCTCGGTCAGGCCCTCGCGCGGATGGCGGGGGCCGCCGGCATCGAGCAGCCAGGCATGCGTCGCATCCTCGGTGATGGCCCCGGTGTCCACCGGCTGGCAGGCGCCCAGCGAGGCCTCCCACACGCCCGCGGCAAAGGCATGGCCGCCCTCGGGCCGCGGGTAGGCGCCATAGCTGAGGTAGCGCCCCGGGCCTGGCCCCAGGGCGGCCAGCGCCGGGTCTAGCATGGCGCTGAGGAAGAGGCGGAAGTCGCCGCGCGTGGGCTGCGCGGCGTGCCAGGCCCACAGGGCCTCCTCGTCCGGCAGCGCATCGAAGGCTTCCAGCGGCGTGCCGCCGAACAGCTCGCGCTCCAGGAAGCCGCGGAACTCGCGCACCCGTGCCAGCAGCCGCGTGCGCTCGGCGGGCTCGACGGCGCGCGAGGAGCCGCCCGGCTCCAGGCTTTGCGTGTGCGGCCATTTGCCCGCCAGCGTGCCCAGCAGCTCAAACCAGCGCTGGCGCGCGGCAATGGCCTTGCGCGTCTGCTCGCCGCGGTCGGGCAGGAAGCGCTGCACCGCATCCGCATGCCAGGGCCGGCCCCCATAGGCGGCCCGCGCGAAGTCGGGCATGAAGAAGAGGTAGAAGTGCGTGAGATGGTCGGCCAGGTTCTCGATGGCCAGGATGGTGTTGGTGACGTGGCGGCCGTTGGCCGGCATCGCCACACCGGCCAGGTCGGCCAGCGCCTGCGCCGCCGCCACCGACTGCGACACCGAGCAGATGCCGCAGATGCGCGGCACATAGACCAGCGCGTCATGCGGCGACTTGCCCTGCAGGATCTGCTCGAAGCCGCGGTACATCGGCGCGTTGACATGGGCCGCGCGCACGCGGCCGTCGGCCACGTCGAGGCTGACCTCCAGGTCGCCTTCCACGCGGTTGAAGGGGCCGACAAGCAGGCGCTTCATTTCAGGCGTGTCTTGCGGATGGCCGGCGTGACGACGCGGTGGTCGGCCGTCGCATTGACTTTCACGCGCTTGGGCGTGGCCGACTTGGACAGCGAGGCCAGCGCGACGAACCAGGCCTTGGGCATGTCGGTGGGCAGGCCGATGGGGATGCCGGCGATCTTGGGCGTCTCGTGGAAGGGGTGGCCGGGCTCCTGGAAGCCGGGTTCGGTGCAGGCGATGCAGGCATAGCCGCCGCGCGTGCAGGAGCCCTCGCCGTTCCACAGCCTCGTGTTGCAGTCGGCATGCACCTGCGTGCCCTTGCAGCCCATGTGTTCCATCATGCAGCCCAGGTCCGACGGCTTCTCTGCGCTGGCCTTGAACTCGTAGAACTCGTTGCGCGTACAGCCGTGGTGCACGAGCTGGTCGGCATACAGGCGCGGCCGACCCAGCGCATCGAGGGACTCGGCCTGCAGCTCGCCCGCGGCCATCGCCATCAGCGTGTCGATGACCCAGCCCGGGTGCGTCGGGCAGCCGGCCACGTTGACGACCGGCAACCCCTGCTTCGAGCGAAAACCCGCGCCCAGCAGGCCGCCGATGCGGTCATCCTCGTACTGCAGGCCACAGGCGTCCGTCGGATTCGCGCCACCAGCCGTGATGCCACCCCAGGCCGCGCAGCTGCCGATGGCCGCCACGACACCGGCCTGCTCTGCCAGCCGCTGCACCCAGTGGATCATCGGCAGACCAGTGCCCGCCAGCACATGAAAGCGCCCCGTACCGTTGGGGCCGCGCAGCAGGGAACCTTCCACGCACAGCGCATCCAGCCGCACGCGGCCGTCCAGCACATCGTTCAACAGCTTGACGACGCTGCCGCCCGTCTCCAGCGACAGGGACGGGTGCCACAACAGCTCGATGCCGGCGTCGCGCAACTGG
Organism: uncultured Comamonadaceae bacterium; assembly: GCA_963992225.1. Classification (GTDB taxonomy): domain Bacteria; phylum Pseudomonadota; class Gammaproteobacteria; order Burkholderiales; family Burkholderiaceae_C; genus Pelomonas. The sequence continues at coordinate 4,075 of CAXDTK010000006.1, forward strand.
CCGTGGAAGTCGGTCGTGTCAGCGCATAGCAGCGACATGCTGCAGCCGCCGCAGCCGCCGGACTGCAACCAAAGCACGTTGAAGGGTTGCCTGGACGTCATGCTCAATCCTCCAGCCCGAAGCGCTTCATCTTGCCGCGCAGGCCCACGCGCGACAGGCCCAGCTCCAGCGCCGCGCGCGTCTTGTTCCATCGATGGCGCAGCAGCGTCTCGCGCAGCAGCATGGCCTCGACAGCGGCTAGCCGCTCCACCAGCGTGCCGCTCAAAGGCAGCGCGGCCGACTGCGCCTGCACGCTGCGTCCGGCCTGCCCTTGCAACACACGCGACGAGAAGGCAGCGGGCCCGATCTCGTCGCCGTCGCTCAGCGCCACGGCGCGCGAGATCTCGTTGCGCATCTCGCGGATGTTGCCGGGCCAGGGGTAGGCCAGCAGCGCGGCCAGGCCCTCGTCGCCCAACCGCGCCTGCGGGCGACCCAGGGCCTGTGACACGTCGGCCAGCAGCCGCCGCGCGATGACGCCGATGTCGCCGCTGCGTTCGCGCAACGGCGGCACGGTCAGCGTTACGCAAGCGATGCGGTAGTAGAGGTCCTCGCGGAAGTGACCATCGCGCACGCGCTGCTCCAGGTCGCGGTGGGTGGCGGCGATGACGCGCACGTCCACCGGCACCACGCGTGTCGCGCCCACCGGCCTCACCTCCCCCTCCTGCAGCACGCGCAGCAGGCGCAACTGAAAGGCCGGCGAGGTCTCGCCGATCTCGTCGAGGAAGATGGTGCCGCCGTCGGCGCGCTGGAACAGGCCCACGTGATCGTCGAAGGCGCCGGTGAACGCCCCGCGCTTGTGGCCGAAGAGTTCGGACTCCAGCAGCGTGTCGGTCAGCGCCGCACAGTTCTCCACCACGAAGGCCCCCGCCGCGCGCGGGCTGGCGTAGTGCATGGCCCGCGCGAGCAGCTCCTTGCCGGTGCCGGACTCGCCCTGCACCAGCACGCTCAGGTCCACCCGCGCCATGCGCTCAGCCAGCGCGCAGACGGCGTCCATGGGGCTGCCGGGCAGGCGCTCGATGCGGTCGAAGTCGAAGGTCGCCCGCGCCCGCTCCAGCTTGCGCTCGGCGCGCTGGCGCAGCACCGGCGTGATGGTGCGCAGCTCCAGGTCCAGCCGGTGCATGTCGCGCTGCAGGGTGCGGGCCTCGGCGGCGTTGCGCACGGTGCTCAGCAGGTGCTCGGGAATCCAGGGCTTGAGGATGTACTGGTAGATGCCGGCGTCGTTGATGCCGGCAATGATGTCCTCGGAGTCGGTGTAGCCCGAGATGACGATGCGCACCGTGTCGGGCCAGCGCTCGCGCACCTCCTTCAGGAAGGCCACGCCGGTGAGGCCGGGCATGCGCTGGTCGCACAGGATGACGCTGACGTCCTGCCGCTCCAGATGCACGCGGGCCTCGTCGGCACCGCTGGCGGTGAGCACGACGAAGTCCTCATCCAGCGTGCGGCGCATCGCGTCCTGCGAACGCACCTCGTCGTCGACGACCAGCACCACGGGCAGGGACAGGGCCGGGCTCATGTCAGGCAGTGGCGCCGCGCTCGCGGTGCACGGCAAGGTGGCGCGGCGTCCAGGCCTGCGGCAGCTTGTGGACGAAGTGGTAACGCGCCACGTGATAGCTGGGATCGAAGCCGTAGAAGTTGCGGTGCATGCGGGAGAGTTCGTCCTGGCGGTAGGCGGCGAGCGGCCGGTGCGCCTCGTCGGCGCTGCGCACTTGCTGCTTGGCGGCGATGCGCTGCGCCAGATTGTGCGACAGGGCCAGGGCCTCGCCGTCGGTGATGGCGCGCGCCTCGAAGGCTGTCGGGTCGGCGTCGACACAGCGGTCGATCAGGCCCATGCGCGCCGCCTCGGCAGCGCCCAGCGGCAGCCGCCGCTGCATCAGCACCCGCGCACCATCGGCACCCAGCCGGCGCGGCAGCAGATAAGTCCAGTACTCTGAACCGTAGAGGTTGCCCATGTTCTTGTAGTGCGGGTTCAGCACCACGCCACGGTGGGCCCAGACCTCGTCGGCAGCCAGCGCGAGGAAGGCGCCGCCGGCCCCGGCATTGCCGCGCAGCACGGCCACCGTGAGCCGGTCCGTCATCGTGATCAGCTCCAGCGCGACATCGTCCATCGCGTTGATGTTGCGGCTCGACTCGTCGGCGGCGCTGTCACCCGGCCGATGCGCGGCCGCCTCGATGCAGTTCAGGTGGATGCCGTTGCTGAAGAAGTCCCTCCCGCCGAGCAGCGTCAGCACCTGCGTGTCACGGCGCCTGACCTCGCGCAGCGCCGCCAGCAGCCGCTCGCACTGCGGTGTGGACATCGCGCCGTTGTGGAAGTCGAAGGACAGGCAGCCGAGCCGCCCACCCGGCGGGCCGAACTCGCGGTAGCGCAGCTCGCCCCATTCATCGTCGGGGCGCTCCAACGGTGCCGGCAACTCGGGCAGCCCGTCTGCCTGAGCGGCGAAGGCCAGCGCGGCGGGCAGCTTGAAGGGCTTGCCGTCGCCGCAGGCCGACGCGGCGCGCGCCTGGCCGATCCACAACGCGCCGTCGACGGTGCGGCGCAGCAGCGCGCCATCGCGCCGCGCCAGCAGCTCGCCTGGCGCGCCCGGCGGCAGTGTGGCCAGCAAGGCCGTGCTGGCTGCGTGGCCGTCGCTCAGATGACAGGGCTGGCCGAACAGCTCGTCGGCGACGCCCGGCTGGCCGTCAGCGCTGCGTAGCTTGGCGAGCACGCGGGCGGTGCAGTCCTGCAGCCAGTCGATATGCCGCGCCGATTGCGGTATCGAGGGCCGCCATGTCCCGGGCATCGCGGCTGACGCGACCGGCGCACCCGCGCCGCCCTCGGCGAAGCGCGCCACCGCGCGCAGCACGGCCTGCATGGCGGCCTCGGCCACCTCGCGGCGGTACAGGCTGCCCTTGGGCGCGGCGCGCATGGCGACGCGGGCATGGTCCCAGACCGGGCCGGCATCGAATTCGGCATTCGCCTGCAACACCGTGACGCCCCAGTCCGCCCGCTCTTCGAGCACCGCCCAGTCCAGCGCCGAAGGTCCGCGGTCACCCGGTGGACCGGGGTGGACGACAAGGCAGGGCAGCCGCGCCCACACCGATTCGGGGATGCGCCGCTTCAGGAAGGGCGCGATGACGAGCTGCGGCCGGAACAGTTCGACCGCCTCCTCGGTGACGCGGTCGGCGATGTCGAGCTCGACGGACAGCGCATGCCCGAGCTCACCCAGTTCCACGAACAGCCGCTGCGAGAGGCTGTTGAAGCTGTGGCAGAGCAGCAGGATGCGCAGGGCCGGGGTCATGGCGTATCGCCTGCGGGGCACAAGCCGGCGAGCAGGCTGCTGGCGCCCTTGCGGCCGAGATAGATGGACAACTTGGACTCGATGGCTGCCAGCGCCGCGCCATAGGCCTCGTTCGTGTTCGCCGCCAGCAACGGCTGGCAAACGACCTCGACATCGGGGCCGAAATGCGGCGCGAGCCGAACAACGGCGGTGCGCTTCAGCGACGCCAGGCGCGCATCGGCATGGACCGGTGGTGCGGGCGCAGGCGCAGGCTCGGGCGGCGCCGGGACGGCCGCAGGCACCACCTCCTCGACCAGGCCCATGTCGAGGAGCATCTCCACCAGGCCTACCGCCTGCGTCCCCAGCTTGGCCGCCAGCAACGCGAGCGAGTCGTGCCCGTTGACGAGGATCAGCGCCGTCCGCGCGCGCGGTCCGAGCGCGTTGGAGCGCCTGCCCAGCGCCGCGACGCCGAGCTCGGTCTTGCGGTAGACGCTGTCGTCGGCCCGGTTCATGCCACTCGAGGATCGGTCAGCAGATGCGCGGCAGCTGCTCGCCGCTGAGCCAGTCGACGACGCGACGGCCACCGAAGCGCGTTGCCATCTGCACGAAGTGGTGCGGGTCTTCGGTGACGCTGCCAATGCGCACCGCCGCCGCGCCACGCGGATGCGCACGCATCGCCGCGAGCACGGCCTCGGCCGCCTCGGGCGCGCAAACGGCGACAAGCTTGCCCTCGTTGGCGACGTATAGCGGGTCCAGGCCCAGCAGCTCGCAGGCCGCGTCGACCTGGAGCAGCACGGGAATGGCCGCCTCGTCGAGCAGCATGCCGACGCCGGATTGGCGGGCGATCTCGTTCAGCGTTGTCGCCAGCCCACCGCGCGTCGGGTCGCGCAGCACGCGCACGCCGCCGGGCGCCGCAGCCAGCATGGCCGCCACCAGCGTATGCAGCGCCGCGGTGTCGGAGGCAATCGTCGTCTCGAACTCCAGCGACTCGCGCTGCGACAGCACCGCCACGCCATGGTCGCCGATGGTGCCCGACAGCAGCAGCACATCACCGGGGCGGGCATTCGCACCGCCCACGTCGACCCCGTGCGGCACGACGCCGAGGCCGGTGGTGCTGATGAAGACACCGTCGCCCTTGCCCTTCTCGACGACCTTGGTGTCGCCGGTGACGATGGGCACGCCGGCATCGCGCGCAGCCGCGGCCATCGAGTCGACGATGCGCTTCAGCTCGGCGAGCGGGAAGCCCTCTTCCAGGATGAAGCTGGCCGTCAGGTAAAGCGGACGGGCGCCGCACATGGCCACGTCGTTGATGGTGCCGTGCACGCTCAGGCAACCGAGGTCGCCGCCGGGGAAGAACAACGGTGACACGACGTGGGCGTCCGTCGCCATCACCAGGCGGTGGCCGGCCGGGATCTCCAGGGCCGCGCCGTCGTTGCCCTGGCGCAGGAACTCGTTGTCGAAAGCCTTGACGAACAGCTCCTCGATCAACTGCGCCGCCGCGCGGCCGCCGGCGCCATGGCCCATGTCGATGCGGCCATGCTTGATGTCCAGCGGGCGCGTGTAGTCCTTTCTTGCGGTCATGCCGCCACCTCCACCCGCACCGGGATGTCGCGGAAGCGTCCGTAGGAGTAGTGCGCCGCGCAGGCGCCTTCAGACGACACCATGCAGGAGCCCACCGGGTTCTCCGGCGTGCACACGGTACCGAAGATCTTGCAGTCGGTCGGCTTCTTCACACCGCGCAGGATGGCGCCGCACTCGCAGGCCTTGTTGTCGGCCACCGAGTGGTAGCCCAGCTCGAAGCGGCGTTCAGCATCGAAGGCAGCAAAGGCGGGCCGGATCTTCAGTGCGCTGTAAGGCACCTCGCCGAGGCCGCGCCACTCGAACGTGGTGCGCAGCTCGAACACCTCGGACACCAGGGCCTGGGCGGTGAGGTTGCCCTCCGGCGTGACGGCGCGGGTGAACTCGTTCTCCACCTCGGCCCGCCCCTCGTTGACCTGGCGCACAAGCATCAGCACGGCCTGCATCACGTCCAGCGGCTCGAAGCCGGCGATGACGACCGGCTTCCGGTACTCCTCGGCGAAGTGGTCGTAGGGCGCGGAGCCGATGACGATACTGACGTGGGCGGGGCCGACGAAGCCGTCGATGGGCACGGTGCCGTACTGGCGCACCTCGGGGCTTTCGAGGATGTGGGTGATGGCCGAGGGCGTCAGCACATGGCAGCACAGCACGCTGAAGTTGGCCAAGCCCTGCTGCTGCGCCATGCGGATCGCCAGCGCCGTTGGCGGTGTCGTCGTCTCGAAGCCGATGGCGAAGAACACGACCTCACGCTGCGGATGCTGGCGTGCGATCTGCAGCGCATCGGCCGCGGAATAGACCATGCGGATGTCGCCGCCACGCGCCTTGGCCTTCACAAGCGACAGGCCGTCGGAGGCCGGCACGCGCATCGTGTCGCCATAAGTGCAGACGATGGCGCCGCGCTCCAACGCGAGCTGGATGGCGAGGTCGATGCGGCCGATGGGCAGCACGCAGACCGGGCAGCCGGGGCCGTGCACCATGCGCACGTTGGGCGGTAGCAGCTCGGCCACGCCGTAGCGCGAGATGGCGTGCGTGTGACCGCCGCAGAACTCCATGAAGCTGTACTGCCGGCCCGGCATCGCCTCGGCGCGCAGGCGCTCGGCAATCTTGCGGGCGATGTCGCCATCGCGGAACTCGTCGATGTACTTCATGTCAGCTCGCTTCCTGCGCGGCGAGCTCGCCGAACATGCGCAGCGAGCGCTCGGCCTCCTCGGGGTCGATCAGGCCGATGGCGTGGCCGACGTGGACGATGACGTAGTCACCGACTGCGGCCTCGGGCACCAGGGCGATGGAGATTTCCTTGCCGATGCCGCCCAGGTCCACCAGAGCCTGCGCGCCGGGGCGGATCTCGATCAATCGGGTGGGGATGGCTAGGCACATGCGGCGACCTCTGGTGAGATGGCGAGTTGGTGGGCGGCGACCCAGGCCTGGCCCAGGGCCAGGCCGGCATCGCCACAGTGGGTGGAGCGGGTGCCGAGCACGCGCAGGCCGTGCGACACCAGCCGCTTGACGACTTGCTCGGTCAGCACGGTGTTGAGGAAACAGCCACCGCCCAGGCAGACGGTGCGGGTGCCGGTCTCGCGCGCCGCGGCTGCCGCCCAGTCGGCCAGCGCCTGGGCCAGGGAGACGTGGAACCAGGCTGCGGCTTCAGCGGGCTCCGGTCCATCTAGCAAGCGGGCCAGCAGCGGGCGCAGGTCCAGACGCTGCAGCGCCTGCGGGTCGACCAGATCGGCGCGTGGCTGCACGGGGGCCTGGGCCAGATGCCTGGCGGCCAGTTTTTCCAGAGCGATGGCAGCCTCGGCCTCGTGGGCCTGGCGCACGCACAGGCCCAGAGCGCCCGCTGCGGCGTCGAACCAGCGGCCGGTGCTGCCGGTGACGGGGCAGTTCAGGTTGGCCGCCAGCATGCGCTGCACGCCCTTGGCGGAAGGCCCGCCCACCACAGGGCCGAAGCGGGCTTCGATCTCCGCGCCGCGGCCCAGCGCGTGCAGCGCCGCCGCGGCCATGCGCCAGGGCTCGCGGGCCGCCACGTCGCCGCCGGGCAGCGCGAGCGGCCACAGACCGCCGACGCGGCGCCACTCGCCGGGCGCCACCCACAGCAGCTCGCCGCCCCAGGCGGTGCCATCCGTCCCAAGGCCCACACCGTCGAGCGCGAGGCCGATGACGGGCTCGTCCACGCCGTGATCGGCCATCACCACGCCGATGTGGGCATGGTGGTGTTGCACGGCCACGGCCGGCACTCCCCACTCGGCGGACAGTTGCTGCGCAAGGCGGGTGCTGAAGAAGTCCGGGTGCAGGTCATGCGCCACGGCGGTGACGGGCTCGCTCGACCGGGCAAAGAGCTGGCGCACCGAGGCCTCCAGCGCCCGGCAGGCCTCGGGGTCGCCCAGGTCGCCATGCACAGGCGACCACTGCGCCCGGCCATCGGCCCGCAGGCAGGCCGCGTTCTTCAGCCAGGCGCCGAAGGCGAGCACGGCGGTCATCAGCCCTCCAGCGCGGCGCGGGCCTGGGCCAGCTCGGCTTCGAGGGAGGCCACGCGGGCACGCAGCGCGGCCTGGCTGTCGTCCTGGGGCGCCGTCCATTCGAGCAGCCAGTCGAGCCATGCGTCCATGCCCTCCCCGGTCGTCGCCGACAGCTGCAGCACCTGCAGCGTCGGGTTCACGCGCCGCACCATGTCGATGCAGCGCTGCACGTCGAAGCGCAGGTGGGGCAGCAGGTCCACCTTGTTGAGCACCATCAGCTCGGCGGCGGCGAACATGTCGGGGTACTTCAGCGGCTTGTCCTCTCCCTCGGTCACCGACAGCACGACGACCTTGGCCGCCTCGCCCAGGTCCCACAGCGCCGGGCAGACGAGGTTGCCGACGTTTTCGATGAAGAGCAGGCTGGGCCGTTCGTCGTGGTGATGGTGGTGGTCGTGGCTGTGCAACTGGCCGAAGGCCTCGGCCACCATGGGCGCGTCCAGATGACAGCCCTTGCCGGTGTTGACCTGGATGGCCGGTGCGCCGGTGGCGCGGATGCGGTCGGCGTCGAAGCTGGTCTGCTGGTCACCTTCGATGACGGCGACGTCCATGCCCGGCGCGCGGCGTTTCAGCGCCTCGATGGTGGCGCACAGCAGCGTCGTCTTGCCCGAGCCCGGGCTGGACAGCAGGTTGAGCGCCGTCACGCCATGGGCTTCGAAGTGATGGCGGTTCTGCCGCGCGATGCGACGGTTCTCGCCCAGGATGTCGGCCTCCAGCTTGACCGTGCGCGCCTGGCTCATGCCCGGCACCGACACCCTGGCCTCGCCCGCACCGAAGTGCAGGTCACCGTGGGTCGGGTCCACGTGGACATGGCCGTGATGGTGGTCATGCCCGTGGGCATGGTCGTGGGCCTTTGCTGCTGCATCGCCGCTGTCGGCGCATCCGCACACCACACACATCTTTTGTCTCCTTATTCGTCGTCAACCAGCAAGTCCACCACGCGCAGCTCGGTGCCGCCGGTGGGCTGCAGTTGGTGGCTTGAACATTGGGGGCAGGGGTCGCCGCGCCGGGCCAATGGCACGGTGGCGGCGCAGGGCAGGCACCAGGCCTGGCCTTCGGGCTCGTCGATGGCGATGCTGGCGCCCTGCAGCACCGTGCCCGGGGCGATGGCCTCCAGCGCGAAGCGCAGCGCGCGCACCTCCACGCCAGCCAAGCGCCCGGCCTCCAGGCGCAGCGCAGACACGCGGCGAAAACCTTCGCGTCGCGCGGCGTCTTCCACCAGCTTCAGGATGCCGCCGGCCAGGCTGGCTTCATGCATGGGCGCCCTCCTCCTGCAAGGCCTGCGTCTCCAACTCGAAGCGCACGCAGGGATCGTAAGCGGCCATCAGCGCGGCGATGCGATGCTGCGCGAAGGCCCCATGCGCCGGGCGCAGGGTTTCGAGCGCGGTCGCCACGGCGCCCTCGGCGTGGAAGTTCCATTCCGTCGGCGCCAGCACGCGGTAGGCGGCCACGCGCCCGTCGCCGTCCAGGCCCGCGTGATGCACGAGCAGGCCGCGCGCCATCTCCACCCAGGCCAGGCCTTCGCCCGGGGCGATCTGCAGCGCGCCGAAGGCCAGCCAGCCGCTGCCGCTGCGGCCGGGTTCGTCGGGCAGGCTCAGGCGCACCAGCTCGGCCACGCGCGCGCCCAGGCGCTGCCAGGGCGTGGCGGGCAGGGCGCGAGCGGCCTCGTGCAGGCGGGTCCAGGTGCCCGTCTCCGCGCAGTCGTCCTGCCAGCGGGGCTGGCGGGTGTAGCCCGGTGACTCGCGCAGGCAGGCGGCCAGTTGGCGCAGCGACACGCTGCCGGCATGCACATGCAGCGGCTCGGCGGCCGCCACGGGCCAGTCGGCCGCGGAGCGGGCGCTGCGCACCAGGGCGGGCAGCCAGCCATGGCTGGTGGCACTCCAGTCGGCCCACCAGCCGGGCGCCCCCTCCCAGCCGCGCAGCCAGTCCGCCGCTGGCATGCCCAGCAGGTGGCGCTGCAGCCAGAGGCGCGTGTCGCGCGCATCGGCGTCGCGCGAGCGCAGCACCGGGCAGCAGCGCAGGGACAGGGTCGCGTCGCCCGTGGCGGCCGGCGACAGCGCACCGGGCCAGTCCAGGCCGATGCGGCGGGCGTGCTCGCACAGCGTTTCCAGCTGCAGCGCACGGGCCGCGCCGGCATCGGCCGGCACTTCGCCGTGCGCAGCCGCCTGCAGCGCCATCTGCGCACACAGGCGATGGGCATGGCCACACAGGCTGTAGAGGCTGGCCAACAGTGCCGGCACCTCGGCCGGCGCCTTGCCGCGCGCCAGGGTGCCCGCCCAGTCGGGGCGGTTGTTGAGCACGCTGCCCGGGCGGGCCTGGCCCGGCCGCAGGCGCAGCACACCGGCGAGTTGGTCAAGCCCGATCACGGCCGCGCCTCCACCGTCGAGCGGCCGAACAGGAAGCCACGACGTGCATTGGAGACCGGCGGCGCGGCGGGCCGCAGTTGCGCCAGCACGGCATGTGCCGTGGCCCGGGCCTGGGCCTGGTCGGGGAACTCGAACATGGGCGAGGCCAGCGAGCAGGCCTCGTAGGCGCCCAGACCCGGCTCGTAGCCGCCGATGAACTCGAAGCCCGTGCCGCCCACTTCGCGCGTCTTGGTCCGCCCCACGCGGCCCGCGTCCGCGTCGGGCGACAGCGGCAGCCAGACGAGGTTCATGAACCAGGGCGTCAGCAGCACGCCCACCGCGGCGGGCGCCTCGGCGGGCTCGACCGCCGCGGCCTCAAAGCCCACGGCTTCCACCTGCAGCGCGCGGTTGAGCACCGGCACGCCCGCCATGCGGGTGCGCTCGACATGGCGGAACAGCGCCTCCAGCGCCTGCACGCGGATGGGCAGCAGGTTCATGAGTGCAGCACCATGAACTGATCTGCATCGCCATCGCACTGCGGGCAGCGCCAGTGCGACGGCAGGTCAGTGAAGGCCGTGCCGGGTGCGATCTGCCAGACCTCGTCGCCCAGCGCCGGGTCATAGACCCACCAGCAGATCTTGCATTCCAGCTGCGCCTGCGCGGGCAGCCGCGCGGCGTCGCCGAGATAGCTGCCCTCAAAGCTCATGCCTGCTCCACCCACGCCAGCACTTCCTTCAGGCGCTCCTGCGAGTCCTCCAGGTCTTCCATGGCGGCCTGCGCCACCTCGGGCAGTTCGCTGATCTCGACCGAGTTCAGGATCACCACGTCCTGCGAGTTGTAGTAGACGACCCGCCATGTGTTGGGCCGGTGGGTGTTGGTGATGCGGCAGTTGCCGTAGCCGCGCGACAGGATGAGCACGCGGCCGGTACCGAGGTGGTGGTCGAGGAAGCCGATGTCCTCCACCGACATGGGCAGCAGCGTGAGGTTCACCACATGGGCCGGCTGGCCCGGGCGCCACAGCCGCCACTGGTCCTCGATCTCGGCCAGCAGCGTCGGCGCGTTCTGGACGTTGGGCGGCAGCCCGCCCTGCCAGCGCGGCACGACGGGGTCGCCGTCCTGCCGGGCCGCGAGCTTGAGCACCTCGGGGATGTGGCCCAGCTCGATGACGTCGGACACCACGCAGCCCTGCGCCGTGGTGACCACGCGCCAGACGCCGGCAAACACCGCCTCCTGCACCTGCACGCCCAGCGCGCCATCGCCGGCCGCATGCACCACGGCGCTGACCTCACCCTCGCCCAGCACCTGGTTCACCAGGGCCAGGTCGTCGGCGTCCAGCCCGGCCAGGTCCACATGGCGGTTGCCGCCGCCGCGGCAGACGGCTTCCAGCTGCGTCAGCGCCTCGCGCAGCGCTGTGTGGGCGCGGTGCCGGCCGACGAGTTGCTCGGGCTCGGGCAGCACCGGCGCGCGGAAGGTCTCCATGCCCTGAGGCATGGGCATGTAGTCCAGCACCTCGTCCTCGACCTGGCTGCCGGGGCCGATGCTGCGCACGGGGATGGGGAAGTCTTTCATGGCGTGTCCGTTGAGGGGTTCAGTGGCAGCTGCTGTCGTTGGCCGCAGCGCTGACGAGGGGGATGCCGATGCTGGGTGCCCGTGAAACGGGCGCGGCCAGCGCTTCCTCGGTCTTGCGCAGGAAGTCCTCCCAGTCGTGCATGCCCGCCAGCGTGGTGACGTACTGGCCGTCACGCAGGAAGAGCAGCGTGGGCCAGCGCTGGGAGCCGAAGCGACGCGCGAGTGCTTCTTCCAGGTGGCGCTGCACGACGCCGATCTGGAAGCGACCGGGCAGGCAGCGCTGCAGTTCGGGCAGCACGACGGCGACGTCCTGGCCTTCGGGGAAGCGCACGGCGTCACCCGCGAACAGCACGACGCGGTCGCCGCCCTGGGCGGCCCAGGCGTCGATGCTGTCGCCGTCCACCCAGGTGGCGCCAAAAGACTCGGCCAGGCGGGTGACCAGCGGCGAGGTGTCGGGCAGGGACTTGGGCGCTTGAACCGGCAGGCTCAGCAGGGCTTCGGTGCTCATGTCGTCGTCTCCATCGTGTGGTGGTGGGCGCCGGTCAGGGCCAGCAGTTCGTGGGCGCTGAGTTGCGAGGGCAACGTGAAGGCCGCGTCGGCGCCACCGCCCTCGCCCGCCTGCACGGCGGCGAGCAGGTCCAGCGTGGCGTCGACCTCGGCGGCGCGCTCGGCGGTGATGCGTTCCTGGGCGCCGTCGAGGAACACCAGCAGCCAATCGCCCGGCCGTGGCTCGCCCACCAGCGCCGTGCGCACGCGTCGGCGCCCGCCGCGGCCGGCGCACAGGGCATGGCCCGGCTCCAATTCGAGGACCTGCATGGGGATGCCGATGCACATGCTCAGGCCTCCGCCCGCGCGGGCATGAAGCGGTCATCGCCGCTGCGGCAGGCGACGTCCTCGGACGGGCGCTCCGACTCGTAGCGCCCCAGAGCCAGCTCGGCAAACGTCACCGTCTCGACGTCGCTGAGCGGCCGCTGGCGCGGGGTCGGTGCCGCGCTCCAGTCGCGCAGCGTGGCCAGGCCCAGGGCCAGCGCGTCTTCCATGGCCTGCTTCACGACGGGCCGAAGGCTGCCGCCGTAGTCCTCGATCTCCTCGGGCTGGCAGCCGATCAGCAGCACCTCCTTCGGATACTTCTCGGTCAGCAGCGCCAGCATCAGCACCTCCTGGAAGCCGGTCTGGTGCAGGCTCATCTTCTTGGCGCCCATGAAGCGGGGCACGTCGTCGTTGCGCACGAGCTTGAGCTCGCCGGGCGCCAGGCCGTAGTCGATGGCGTCGAAGATCAGCAGGCGGTCGGCCTGCTGCACATGCTGCACGAGGTACAGGCCTTGCGTGCCGCCGTCGATGAGCTGCACGTGCGGCGCGAACTCGTAGCGCTGCTGCAGCGCCTCGATGCAGCGCACGCCGAAGCCTTCGTCGGCCCACAGCACGTTGCCGATGCCCAGCACGCAGAGGGTTTCATGGCTGTCACCGTCCGGGTGACAAAAGCTTGCAGGCGGAATGGTGCGTAACGGGTCCATCACGAGGCAATTCAGGGTTGGGGGAGAAGGCGCGACTGCGCGCGCATCTGCTTCCAGGCGTGGAAGCTGTCCCAGGCAGACTGCATGGCCAGCAGGAAGGCGGTGTCGCTGCCGAACACGAGGGCGCAGCGCAGGGCGGTGTCGGGCGACACGCCGCGCTGGCCGTGGACGATCTCGTGCAGGCGCCGGCGCGACATGCCCAGACGCCGCGCCGCGTCGCTCTGGTTCATCGCCAGCGGCACCAGATAGTGGCGCTGCAGGAAGCGGCCCGGGTGGGGCGGCAGGCGCACCGGCACGCCGGCGGGCGGGTGCCGCAGGTGTGGGCCGGTGTGCTGCACGGCGCTCATGCCGGGGTTCAGTCTTTGAACGTCCGGTGACCGGAGATCATGGTGCTGACCACGCTGGAGCGGCCCATGATGTCCTCGCGGATGGCGGCGTAGACGTGCAGGATGATGAAGCAGATCAGCGCCCACATGCCCAGGTGGTGCCAGGTGTGCACGTCCTGCGACTGGCCGAACAGCGGGATCACCCAGCCGAACAGCCTCTCCTGCCAGGACCCCATCTGCGCGCCTTCGCCATACAACGCGAAGCCGGTGACGATCATGAACAGCGTCAGCAGGAAGAAGCCGAAGAACATCGCGAAGCGCGCCAGCGGGTTGTGGCCCACGTAGCGCCCGGGCCGCGCGGCGACGAAGGCATACCACTTGGCCATGCCCCACATCTCCACCCAGTAGGCGCGCTGGAACAGCGGCACCCAGAAGAGCTCGCGGGCATGGTGGTTGCCGACCACGGCCCAGTAGAGCCGGCCGATCAGGCCCACCGCCAGCAGGTAGCCGGCGGCGAAGTGGGCAAAGCGGATGTAGCCCATCAGGTAGTTGGCGCTGGCCTCGCCCGGCTGGGTGGGCAGGGGCGAGCCGATGAAGTAGCCCGTCAGCGCCAGCACGGTGATGGCGGCGGCGTTGATCCAGTGCCAGATGCGCACCGGCGCCTCGTAGACATAGACCGACTTGATCGAGGGCGCCGAGGCGACCTCGCTCGCGTTGGTGATGTCGTCGCGGCTCAGGCCGTGGTGGGTGGTGGTGTTGGACATGGTGGCGTCCTCCTGTGGCGGCCGTTCAGAGGCGCCCGGCCAGCAGGGCCAGGCCGCTAAAGCCCACCAGACCCGCTGTGGCACGCCAGGCCCAGGCCCGGCCGGCCTCAAGCCAGCCCCCCATCGCCAGGCCCGCGCCGTGCAGCAGCGCCGAGGCGGCCATGAAGCCCACGGCGTAGCCCGCGAAGGACTGCCCCGCACTCAGATCGGCGCCGTGCGCCATGCCATGCAGCAGTGCGGCCACGCCGACCAGGGCCAGACCCGCCGGCACCGGCAGGCGCAGCGCCTGCGAGCGGGCCGCGATCATCAGCACACCCAGCGCCGTGACGGTCAGCGCCACGCCGGCTTCCAGCCCGGGCAGCTGCAGGCCGAGCTGCGGCAGCGCCGCGCCCAGCAGCAGCATCGCGAGGAAGACGGCCGGGCCGGCCAGGCGCCGGCCAGCCGGCAGCGCCGCGGCCGACCACAGGCCCACCGCCACCATGGCCAGCAGGTGGTCGAAGCCGGCGAAGGGGTGAGTCAGGCCGTCGACAAGGCTCAGCGTGTCATGCCCCGGGTGGGCCTGTGCGGCGCCTGCCGCGAGCAGGGCCAGCGTGGCCGGGCCGCCGCGACGGGCCAGCGAGTTCAAGCGTGTCATGTTGTCTCCTGTTCTTGTGGGGTTCAGCGCACCTTGACGGTGGTGAGTTCCTGGCCGTCGGGGCTCATCACATGCGTGGAGCAGGCCAGGCAGGGGTCGAAGGAGTGCAGCGTGCGCAGGATCTCGACCGGCTGCTCCGGGTTGACCATGGGCGTGTTCATCAGGCTGGCCTCGAAGGCGCCGATCTGGCCCTTGGTGTCGCGCGGCGAGCCGTTCCAGGTGGTGGGCACCACGCACTGGTAGTTCTCGATGCGGCCGTCCTTGATGCGGATCCAGTGGCCCAGCGCGCCGCGCGGTGCGGCTACCGTGCCCACGCCCTTGGCCTCCTTGGGCCAGGTGGACGGGTCCCACTTCTCGACGTTGGCGGTGGCCAGGTCGCCGGCCTTGATGTTGGCGACCAGCTCCTTGTAGTCCTCCAGCATCATTTCGGCGCAGTACTGCGACTCCAGCGCCCGGGCCAGCGTGCGGCCGATGGTGGTGGGCAACAGTTGCTTGGCGGTGTAGCTCGTCGTCGGCAGGCCCAGGGCCTTGGGGAAGTCGGTGTTGATGATGCGGGCCGAGCTCTCGACCTGCTCCTTCACGCGCTGCGCGTACTTGTGGCCCTTGAGCGCGTGGGCATAGCCGAGGATGTAGCGCGACAGTGGCCCCACCTCCATCGCGTGGCCGCGCCAGCGCGGCGACTTGATCCACGAGTACTTGGCACTCTCGTCCAGCTCCTGGATGTTGGTGCGCGTGCCCTTGGTGTTGGCGCCGAGCTCGTAGTTGGGCTCGGTGACGCCATCCCAGGGGTGCAGGCCCTTGGTCTCGTCGGAATACTTGTACCAGCTGTGCGGCACGAACTCCTGCACCTGCTCGGGGTCGCGCGGGTCCACCGGGAGGATCTCGTCCCAGTTGCCGCCAATGATGGCGCCGCCCGGCAACTGCTGGGTGTCGTGATGGCCCATGATCTTCTCGTAGGTGCCGTAGTCCATCACGTTGGTGGCGGACAGGCCGCCCCCGTGCAGCCAGCCGGCCTGCTTGTAGATCGTCCCGATGGCCAGCACGTCCGGGATGTAGACGTTGTTGTTGAACTCGATCATTTCCCGGATGCGGGCCTCGACGAAGTTCAGGCGCTCCATGTTGATGGGAGCACCGGCGGCGCCGTTGCCGTCGATGTTGATGGCGCAGGGCACGCCGCCCACCAGGTAGTTCGGGTGGGGGTTCTTGCCACCGAAGATGGTGTGCACCTTGACCCACTCCTTCTGCAGGTCCAGCGCCTCCAGGTAGTGGGTCACGGCCATCAGGTTGGCCTCGGGCGGCAGCACGTAGGCCTTGCTGCCCCAGTAGCCGTTCATGAAGGGGCCGAGCTGGCCGCTCTCGACGAACTTCTTCAGCCGGTTCTGGATGTCGCGGAAGTAGCCGGGCGAGGACATCGGGTGCGACGGCGACACCGTCTGCTGCAGCTCGCTCGTCTTCTTGGGGTCGGCCTTGAGCGCCGAGACCACATCCACCCAGTCCAGCGCATGCAGGTGATAGAAGTGCACCGCGTGGTCGTGCACCTGCAGCGTCTTGGCCATGATCTCGCGGATCAGGTAGGCGTTCTTGGGGATGGTGATGCCCAGGGCATCCTCCACCGCACGCACCGAGGTCAGCGCGTGGCAGCCCGTGCAGACGCCGCAGATGCGCTCCACGAACGCCCAGGCGTCACGCGGGTCGCGGCCCTTGAGGATGACCTCCAGGCCGCGCCACATCGTGCCGGTGGAGACGGCGTTGCGGATGACGTTGTTGCTGTCGACGTTGACCTCGCAGCGCATGTGGCCTTCGATGCGGGTCACCGGGTCGACGACGATGCGCCGCCCCGAGTTGTCCATCTTGAAGCCTTGAGTTTCGTAAGCACTCATGGTTTGTCTCGCTCTCAGACCTTGGTGGTCGTGTCGTTGTTGTTCTGCTCGTGCTTCTGAGAGGCGCGCTTGATGGCCGAGGCGGCGGCGTGGGCCACCGCGGCGGCGCCCACCACGCCGGCTGCCGTGCCGCCCACCTTGTCGGCATTGGCCTCGATGCCGAACTGGTGGATGTCGGTCAGGCGGTTGTAGAACGAGCCCTTGTCCCAGAAGCCGTCCTCGGAACAGCCGATGCAGCCGTGGCCGGCCTTGATCGGGAAGCTCGTGCCCTCGTTCCACTGCACGGTGGAGCAGGCGTTGTAGGTCGTCGGGCCTTTGCAGCCGACCTTGTAGAGGCAGTAGCCCTTGCGCGCGGACTCGTCGTCGAAGGCCTCGACGAACTGGCCGGCGTCGAAGTGCGGCCGGCGATAACACTTGTCGTGGATGCGCTGGCTGTAGAACATCTTCGGGCGGCCCTGGCGGTCCAGCTCCGGGATGCGGTCGAAGGTCAGCATGTAGGTGATGACGCCCGTCATCACCTCGGCGATCGGCGGGCAGCCCGGCACCTTGATGATGGGCTTGTCGAAGATGACCTTGTGCACCGGCGTGGCCTGCGTCGGATTCGGCTTGGCCGCCTGCACGCAGCCCCAGCTCGCGCAAGAGCCCCAGCTGATGATGGCCTTGGCGTCCTTGGCCACGTGCTTGAGCTGATCGATGAAGGGCTTGCCGCCGATGATGCAGCTCATGCCGTCCTGGTTGAGCGGCGGGTTGCCCTCCACGGCCAGGATGTAGTTGCCCTTGTACTTGGTCATGATCTCTTCGAGGATGGCCTCCGCCTGATGGCCGGCAGCGGCCATCAGCGTGTCGTCGTAGTCCAGCGAGATCATCGAAAGCACCACGTCCTTGGCCAGCGGGTGCGCGGAGCGGATGAAGGATTCGGAGCAGCAGGTGCACTCCAGGCCGTGCAGCCACAGCACCGGCGTGCGCGGCTTGGTTTCCATCGCGTGGGCGATCTGCGGCACGAAGGCCGGCCCCAGGCCCAGCGAGGTGGCGGTGAGCGAACAGTACTTCAGCAGGCTGCGGCGCGAGATGCCTTGCCGGCGCATGACCTCGTAGAAGGTTTCCATCGGGACGTGTCTCCTTGGCCTGTGGGCCTTGTTTGGGGCCGCTCCTCGGCGGGTGACGTTCTTCTTACAAGTCGCGCGCCAGCTCCGGGGCGTCCAGGGAAAACACCGAACGGGCTCGGCAAGCCCTTGATTTGCCTCAACAAAAAAGCGGGCGCCAGCAGGCCGCGGCGGCGCCCCTGGCAGGACGGCTTCCAGTCGCGCATTCGCACCGGAAGCCGCGCTTGCAGCCGCATCAGCCCAGATGCCAGACGCCGATGGCCGCCTGCAGCCGCGCCGTCTCCTGGCGCGCCTGGGCGCTGGCGTCCACGCTGTCGCGGGCCAGCGTGGCGTTAAGCCGCGTGGAGGCGTCCAGCGCGCGCAGGCGGTCGTTGATCTGCTGCACGCCCAGCGACTGGTCCTGCGCCGCCTGGCGGATCTGCGCCACCTGCTCGCCCAAGGCGCGGATGCGCTGCGCGGCGCCGTCCACCTTGCCCGCCATCGCGTGAGCCAGGCGCAGGCCGGCCTCGGTCTTGTCGCGGGACTCACCGCTGAGCGCGCGGATCTGCTGCGCCGCCTCGCCGCTACCGCGCGCCAGCGTGCGCACTTCGGCGGCCACGACGGCGAAGGTGCGGCCCAGCTCGCGGTCGCGGCTGGCGGCGGCCGCCGCGTTCAGCGCCAGGATGCCGGTCTGCACCGAGATCGCATCGATGCGGTCGCTGATGTCGCCGATGCGTGCGCCAAAGGCTGCGATGTCCTGCATGGACGACTGCAGCGTGCGCGCGATGGCGCAGGCCTCGTCGGCCTGGGCCGTGGCCAGCTGCGAGGCCTCATGCGCCAGCCGCGCCGATTCCGCCGTGCCGGCGCTCAGGCCGTCGATGGCCGCGGTGTGGCGGGCCACGTCGCCCACGTCGCCCGACTGCTCGGCCGAGCGCTCGGCCAGACGCTGCGCGCCCTCGGCCAGCCCGGCCCCCCGCCCGCCCACCTGCGCCGAGTGGTCGTGCGCGTCGCGCAGCACGGCAGCCATCTTGGCGACCAGCTGGTTGAGCGCGCGGTTCAGGTCGCGCAGCTCGCCGGCGCGGGCGCTGTCGTCAAAGGGCCGGTGGATGTCGCCCCCGGCGATGGCCGTGGCCGCATCACAGGACGCACGCAGCGGCGCCACGATGCGGCCCTGGAAATAGACGGCGATGGCGCCAGAGGCCACCATGCCCAGCAGCCCGCCCGCCACGACCCACGGCTGCCAGCTGCCGAATGCCGAGAAGAGCCCGGCCACGAACCGCGGCGCCAGCGCGCCACCCACGCCGGCCGCGAACAGCAGCGCCAACAGCCCGGCCGAGCCCTGCACGCGGCGCTGCACGGGCAGGTCCAGCGGGTTGCGCAGCGCGCGCAGCCAGGCGGACCAGCCGGTCTCGACGATGCGGCCCTGGCGGATCTGGTGCCGGCCGCCGCTGCCCGCCTGCCAGGCGCTGTAGACGGCCTCGGCACGGCCGATGTCCTCACGCGAGGGTGGCAGCTGGATGGAGGTGTAGCCGATGGCCTCGTCGCCGCGCCGCGCCGGGATGACGTTGGCCTGCACCCAGTAGTCGCGGCCGTCCTGGTGGCGGTTGCGGATCAGACCCGTCCACGGCTGGCCGCGACGCAGAGAGGCCCAGAGGTCCGCGAACACGCGGGCCGGCATCTCGGGGTGGCGCACAACGCTGTGCGGCGCGCCCACCGCCTGCTCGACGTCCAGGCCCGAGGCATGCTGAAAAGCGGAGTTGGCGTAGGTGATGCGCCCCTGCGCATCGGTGACCGTGACGATGGGCGCGCCGGCGGCTGCGGCCTGCAGGATGTGAGGCAAGAGGGTGTCTCCAGGGTCGTTGTTGTGCCTGGCGCCACGCAAGCTCTGCGCCTGCTCCACGGCGTGACATCCGAACGCCCTGCCGGGCGACGTAGCCGCAGGCAGCGGTCAGCGCCATGCCGGTGTGGCACGACAACCGGAAGGCAGGCTTCCAGCCCCTCAGTGCGCTGACGCCAGGTGTCGGCGCAGCCGCCGCAGGTTCAACACCACCGCCACCACCACCACGGGCACCAGCGCGCCGATCACCCAGGCCTCGTTGGCGCCAACCGCCTTGGCCAACGGCTTGAGCGCATAGGCGGCCAGCCCCACGCCGTAGTAGCTCATCGCGATGACGGACAGCCCCTCCACCATCTCCTGCAGCCGCAGCTGCATGCCCTGGCGGCGGTCCAGTGAGGCGAGCAGGGACTGGTTCTGCCGCTCGCGCTCCACCTCGGAGCGAGTCTGCAACAGCTGCGCCGCGCGGGCGATGCGCTTGGACAGCTCCGCCTGCCGCGCCGCCGTCGCCGCGCAGCTTTCCACGGCCGGACGGAAGCGCCGGTCCAGGAACTCCGACAGCGGCTGCAGCCCCGGCACCACGGCCTCGCGCAACTCGGCCATGCGCCGCTCCACGATGCCGCCGTAGGCCCGTGTAGCGGAGAAGCGAGCGCCGTGGTCAGCCAGCGCGTGCTCCACGCGGGCGGCCAGGCTCACCAGCTCACCCAGCAGCGCCTCATCGCCGTCGGCCGCGCCGCGAAAGCGCTCCATCAGCGAGGCCAGCTGCGCCTCCTCGGCGCCCAGCTCGCCCATGCGGCGCGCGGCCAGCGGCAGGCTCAGCAAGGCCATCATGCGGTAGGTGTCGATCTCCACCAGCCGCTGCGCGGTGCGGCCAGCGCGGCGGCGGTTGAGCGCGTGGTCGAACACCAGGAAGCGTGTCACGCCGTCCACGGCACGCAGGTCCGTCACCACGGTCGCGGCGCCGTCGGCGATGCGGTTGCCCACCACCGGCTCGCTGCCGAACAACGGCGCCACCTCGCGCACATGCGGCGGCTCGCCCGCGCAGGGCACCAGGGCTACCAGCGTGGCCGACACCATCTCGCCGGGCAACCGTTCCAGCCAGCCATCGGGCAACACGTCCAGCCAGGCCGTGTCGAAGGCGCCGCCCTCCCCGCCTTCGCAAAAGAGGCTCAGGCTGAAGAACTCCGTGTGCCGCTCCCACTTGATGCGCAGGCCACGCCACTGCAGGCGCAGGTGTGTCGCTCCGCTGGCGGCGAGTGAGGGCTCCAGCTCGGTGAGGTGGGCCAGCCACTGCGCGTCCTGCGCGGCGCCGGTGCGCAGCGTGGCGATGGACAGCACCCGCCCCGGACTGGCCAGCGTCTCGAAGGGGCGGGCGTGCAGTTCATCGGCCAGGCGCTGGCGCTGCGGCAGCTCGCGCGGCAGCGCAAGGGTTTGCATGGAGGGCTGGAGGTTCATGCCCCCTTCTGCCGCACATTGCGTGCCTGCGCCGTTCTGGAACGCGGTGCGCGGGATGTCACGCCGGGGGTGGCAGCGCCCGTGCGCAGTTGCTCAAGGATGAGACGCTGCCCGTCGTCGGCCAGGAACTGCTTGAAGGCCGACGCCACCTGCGGGAGCCGGCGCGTGGCCAGGTGCATGACGTGCCACTCCCGGTCCAGCGGGTTGCCGGCCATGGGAAGCAGTGCCAGCAGCCCGGCCTGCAGCTCCAGCCCGCAGGTGTGCAGCGACAGGAACGCCGCGCCGAAGCCCGCCGCGCACATCTGCTTGATCGCCTCGTTGCTGGACATCTCGGAGCCGATGCGCAGCGGCAGCCCCGCGTCCTTGTACAGGCGCTCCAGCGTCGTGCGCGTGCCCGAGCCGCGCTCGCGCACCAGCAGGTTGGCGCTGTGCAGGTCCGCCAGCGTCAGGTCGCGCTGAGCCATCAACGGGTGCTTCGGCGACGCAAGGAAGGCCATCGGATGCTTGGCGAAAGCCGCCGACGTCGTCTTCAGCTCACCGGGCGGGCGGCCCATGATGGCGATGTCCACCTCCTGGCCCCCGAGCATGGCGACGATCTCGTCGCGGTTGCCCACCCGCAGCTTGACCTTCACGTCCGGGTGCTCGGCCGCGAAGGCCACCAGCAGCGGCGGCAGCAGGTACTCGGCCGTGGTCACGGCGCCCACGCGCAGCGTGCCGGAGAACTGCCCGCGCTGGGCCGCCATCTCGTCGCCGGCCTCGCGCCAGAGGTCGAGGATGCGCGCCGCGTAGTCGGCCATCACCTCGCCGGCCGCACTCAGGCGGATGCCACGCCCCTGGCGCTCCAGCAGGGGTGCGCCGGCGCTTTCCTCCAGCAGCTTGAGCTGGATGGACACGGCCGGTTGGGTCAGGTGCAGCTCGCCCGCGGCACGCGAGACGCTGCCCAGCCGGGCCACCGCATGGAAGGCCGCGAGCTGGCGGAAGGTGGCGTTTTTCAACATCAGTCAAAGCCAATGATTGACGTAAAAGAATTAACTATTACGAATGTATTTGCGTCCCTACATTCGCGTCCATCGCCACCGACCGCAGCAAGGAGAGTGCCCATGGGCAACATGTCAGAAGCCACGCAGATCACCGACGCGAAGAAGCGTTATTCCGCCGGAGTCCTCAAGTACGCCCAGATGGGCTACTGGGACGCCGACTACGTGCCCAAGGACACCGACATCCTGGCCCTGTTCCGCATCACGCCCCAGGATGGCGTGGACCCCATCGAGGCCGCCGCCGCCGTGGCCGGCGAGTCCAGCACCGCGACTTGGACGGTGGTCTGGACCGATCGCCTGACCGCCTGTGACATGTACCGCGCCAAGGCCTACCGAGTCGATCCGGTGCCCAACAACCCGGGCCAGTACTTCTGCTACGTCGCCTACGACCTGAGCTTGTTCGAGGAGGGCTCCATCACGAACGTCGCGGCTTCCGTCATCGGCAACGTGTTCAGCTTCAAGCCCTTGAAGGCCGCACGGCTGGAGGACATGAAGTTCCCGGTCGCCTACGTCAAGACCTTTGCCGGCCCGCCGACCGGCATCGTCGTCGAGCGCGAACGCCTGGACAAGTTCGGCCGCCCGCTGCTTGGCGCCACGACCAAACCCAAGCTGGGCTTGTCGGGCCGGAACTACGGCCGCGTCGTGTACGAAGGCCTGAAGGGCGGCCTGGACTTCATGAAGGACGACGAGAACATCAACTCGCAGCCCTTCATGCACTGGCGCGACCGCTTCCTGTTCGTGATGGACGCCGTCAACAAGGCCAGCGCCGCCACCGGCGAGGTCAAGGGCAGCTACCTCAACGTGACCGCCGGCACGATGGAGGAGATGTACCGCCGCGCCGAGTTCGCCAAGTCGCTGGGCTCGGTCATCATCATGGTGGACCTCGTCGTGGGCTACACGGGCATCCAGAGCTTGAGCCACTGGTGCCGCCAGAACGACATGATCCTGCACCTGCACCGCGCAGGCCACGGCACCTACACGCGCCAGAAGAACCACGGCGTGAGCTTCCGCGTCATCGCCAAGTGGATGCGCCTGGTCGGCGTGGACCACATCCATGCGGGCACCGCCGTCGGCAAGCTCGAGGGCGACCCGCTGACCGTGCAGGGCTACTACAACATCTGCCGTGACACGCACACGGCCATCGACCTGCCGCGCGGCGTGTACTTCGACCAGGACTGGGGCGCGATCAAGAAGGTCATGCCCGTGGCCTCCGGCGGCATCCACGCCGGCCAGATGCATCAGCTCATCGATCTGTTCGGCGACGACGTCGTGCTGCAGTTCGGCGGCGGCACCATCGGCCACCCGCAGGGCATCCAGGCTGGTGCCACGGCCAACCGTGTGGCACTCGAAGCCATGGTGCTGGCCCGCAACGAGGGCCGCGACATCGCCAACGAAGGCCCGCAGATCCTGCGTGACGCAGCCAAGTGGTGCAGCCCACTGGCTGCAGCCCTCGATACCTGGGGCGACATCACCTTCAACTACACGTCGACCGACACCTCGGACTACGTGCCCACCGCCTCGGTGGCCTGACCTTTCCATCCCCAAGTCGCCAGCGTGGCCGCGCAGATTCGCGGCCAGCGCGGGCGGCGCTCGCCCCGACACACCAGGAGCGCACACCATGCGAATCACCCAAGGCACTTTCTCCTTCCTCCCCGACCTCAGCGACGCGCAGATCGTCAAGCAGATCGATCACTGCCTGGCCCGCGGCTGGGCCATCGGCATCGAGTACACCGACGACCCGCACCCCCGCAACACCTACTGGGAGATGTTCGGCAACCCGATGTTCGACATCGGCGACGCGGCCGGCGTGATGCTGGAACTCAAGAGCGCCCGCAAGAGTTTTCCCAGCCACTACATCCGGCTGAGTGCCTTCGAATCCACGCACGGCACGGAGTCGGTCGTGCTGTCCTTCATCGTCAACCGGCCGGCGGCCGAGCCGGGCTTCCGGCTGATCCGCACGGAGGAGCCGGGCCGGACGGTGCGCTACGCCATCGAGAGCTACTCGGTGCAGCGCGCCGCCGAGGGTGCCCGCTACTGAGGCCACCGCGATGACTGCCCTGACCACACCCCCTGTCGACCAGACCCCGGCCGCCCTGCTCGAATCCTCGGGCGTGCGCGAGGTGCTGGACCAGCTCGACCGCGAGCTGATCGGCCTTGCGCCGGTGAAGGGCCGCATCCGCGACATCGCGGCCCTGCTGCTCATCGACAAGCTGCGGGCGGCCCAGGGGTTGCAGTCCACGCCGCCCTCGTTGCACATGTGCTTCACCGGCAACCCCGGCACCGGCAAGACGACGGTGGCCCTGCGCATGGCCGCCGTGCTCAAGCAGCTCGGCTACGTGCGCAAGGGCCACCTCGTTGCCGTCACCCGCGACGACCTCGTCGGCCAGTTCATCGGCCACACGGCGCCCAAGACGCGCGAGGTCATCAAGAAGGCCATGGGCGGCGTGCTCTTCATCGACGAGGCCTACTACCTCTACAAGCCCGAGAACGAGCGCGACTACGGGCAGGAGTCCATCGAGATCCTGCTGCAGGTGATGGAAAACCATCGTGACGACCTCGTCGTCATCCTGGCCGGCTATCGGGACCGCATGGACACCTTCTTCTCCAGCAACCCCGGGATGGCCTCGCGCATCGCCCACCACATCGACTTCCCCGACTACAGCGAGGCCGAGCTGATGCAGATCGCGCAGCTGATGCTGGGGCAGCTGAACTACCGCTTCGACGACGCGGCCGAACCCGCCTTCGCCCGCTACGTGGGCCTGCGCCGCCAGCAGCCCCACTTCGCCAACGCCCGCTCCATCCGCAACGCGCTGGACCGCATCCGCCTGCGCCACGCCACACGGCTGTTCACCGCCGATTCGGCGCTCACACGCGACCAGCTGTGCACGCTGAGGGCCGAGGACGTGCTGGCCAGTCGCGTGTTCGCGCCGACAGGAGACCGCCATGGCGATTGAAGCCCTGATCTTCGACGTGGACGGCACGCTGGCCGACACCGAGGAGGCCCACCGCGTGGCCTTCAACCTGGCCTTCGAGCGCCATCGACTGGGTTGGACCTGGAACCGCGCCGACTACCGCCATTTGCTGGAGGTGACCGGCGGCAAGGAGCGCATCGCCAGCTACATCGACACGCTGGCTGTGTCATCCGCCGAACGCGCACGGCTGCGCAGCCTGGTGCCGGCTCTGCATGCCGAGAAGACGCGCTTCTACACGGCCGCCGTGCAGGACGGCGGCTTGGGCCTGCGCGCGGGCGTGGCCCGCCTCATCGACGAGGCCCTGCACGCCGGCTGCCGCCTCGCCATCGCCAGCACGACGACCGCCGCGAACATCCACCCGCTGCTGGCCAGCACGCTGGGCCCGCGCGGGCTGGACCTGTTCAGCGTCATCGCCTGCGGCGACCAGGTGCGCGCCAAGAAGCCCGCGCCCGACATCTACCGGCTCGCCTTGGCCACGCTGGGCCTGCAGCCCGAGCAGGCCGTGGCGCTGGAGGACTCCGTCAACGGCCTGCGCTCCGCCACTGGCGCCGGCCTGTGGACGCTGGTGACACCGACCTTCTGGACCGAGGGCGGCGACTTCACCGCCGCCGGCCTGGTGCTGCCCGGCCTGGGCGAGCCAGACGCCCCGCTGCCCGGCGAACCCGGCTGCCAGCTGCGCACCACCGGCTGGCTGCGCTTCGACGAGCTCTGCGCCCTCGCCAGCCCACCGCCCACCCTCACCCCCTTGCAGGCCCTGTACCGAGGGCTGACGACATGACCGCCATCCGCATCGCTCCCAGCCTGCTGTCCGCCGATTTCGCCCGCCTGGGCGAGGAGGTGCGCGCCGTCATCGCCGCCGGCGCGGACCTCATCCATTTCGACGTGATGGACAACCACTACGTGCCCAACCTGACGGTGGGCCCCATGGTGTGCCAAGCCATCCGCCCGCACTGCCAGACGGCCGACGGCCGGCCCGTGCCCATCGACGTGCACCTGATGGTGCAGCCAGTGGACGCGCTGATCCCGATGTTCGCCGAGGCTGGCGCGTCCCTCATCACCTTCCACCCCGAGGCAAGCCTGCATGTGGACCGCACGCTGCAGCTGATCCGCTCGCTCGGCATGAAGGCCGGCCTGGCACTGAACCCGGCCACACCTCTGCACCTCATCGACCATGTGATGGACCGGCTGGATCTGGTGCTGCTGATGTCGGTCAACCCGGGCTTCGGCGGCCAGGCCTTCATCGAGAGCAGCCTGCCCAAGATCGAGCTGCTGCGCAAACGCATTGACGCCAGCGGCCGCGACATCTGGCTGGAGGTGGATGGCGGCGTCAACGCCCGCAACATCCGCCGCGTCGTGGCGGCCGGTGCCGACACGGTGGTCGCCGGCTCGGCCGTGTTCACCGGCGGCGACTACCGCCACAGCATCGCTGCCCTGCGCGATGAAGCCGCTGGAGGCAAGGCATGAACCTCCAGGCCATCGCCTTCGACCTCGACGGCACGCTGGTGGACAGCGCCGCAGGCGTCGCCCTCGCGCTGAATGCCGCGCTGATGAACGCGGGCCTGGCGCGCTTCGACCTCGCCACCGTGCGCGGCTGGATCGGCGACGGTCCGGACGCCCTCATCCAGCGCGCACTGCGCGCCTCCGACCTGGACGGCGTGGCGCCCGCGACGCTGGCCTGGCGGCTGCGCCGCGACTTCGACGAAGTCACGCTGCAGGACCCGGCCGCGCAGGGCACGCCCTTTCCCGGCATGGCCGACCTGCTGCGGGCGCTGAGCGCCGTCTACCCGCTGGTGGTCGTCACCAACAAGCCCACGCCGCTGGCACGCGCCGTGCTGGAAGCCGCCGGACTGCTGGCGTTTTTCTCGGCCGTCCACGGCGCCGACACCCCGGCGCAGCGCAAGCCCTCGCCGCTGCTGATCGAGCAGGCGGCGCAGCGACTGGGCCTGCCCACGGCCGAGCTGCTGATGGTGGGCGACGGCTCCGCCGACCTGCGCGCCGCCCGCGCTGCCGGCTGCCGCGCGGCCTGGGTGAGCTGGGGCTACGGCGAGCCGCCGGCCGTGCTGGTCGGCGACATCTGGCGCCTGGACACGCCGCGCGACCTCATCGCCCGCCTGCAGCCCGACACCGAATCCATTCAATAGGAGAAAAGCATGCCCACCGGAGGACGTTCCACCCTCACCCAGTTCCTCATCGAGGAGCGCCGCCGCCACCCGGACGCCACCGGCGACCTCAACGCGCTGATCACCGACGTGTCGCTGGCCTGCAAGGCCATCGCTCGCAAGGTGGCCTACGGGGCGCTGGCCGACGTGCTGGGCAGCGCCGGCACGGGCAATGTGCAGGGCGAAGACCAGAAGACGCTGGACGTGCTTGCCAACGACATGTTCCTGCGCGCCGCCGAATGGGGTGGACACAGCGCTGGCATGTTGTCCGAGGAACTGGAAGCGCCGTATGCGCTGCCGTCCCAGCACCCGCGCGGCAAATACCTGCTGCTGTTCGACCCGCTGGACGGCTCCTCCAACATCGACGTCAACGTGTCGGTCGGCAGCATCTTCTCGGTGCTGCGCGCGGCCACGCCGGGCGAGGACCCGCAGCCGGCGGACTTCCTGCAGCCCGGCACCCAACAGGTCTGCGCCGGCTACGCCATCTACGGCCCCTCCACCATGCTGGTGCTGACGCTGGGCCGCGGCACGCACGCCTTCACTCTGGACCCGCAGCTGGGCGAATGGGTGCTCAGCCACCCCGACCTGAAGCTGCCCGAGAAGACCAGCGAGTTCGCCATCAATGCGTCCAACAGCCGCTTCTGGGAGCCGGCCGTGAAGCGCTATGTCGACGAGTGCATGGCCGGCAAGGCCGGCCCGCGCGGGCATGACTTCAACATGCGCTGGATCGCGTCGCTGGTGGCCGAGACCCACCGCATCCTGATGCGCGGCGGCGTCTTCCTCTACCCGCGCGACAGCAAGGACCCGTCCAAGGCCGGCCGCCTGCGCCTGCTCTACGAGGCCAGCCCGATCTCCTTCCTCATCGAGCAGGCCGGCGGCCGCGCCAGCACCGGCCGCAGCCGGCTGATGGACGTGCAGCCCGACGCGCTGCACCAGCGCATCGGCTTCGTCTTCGGCTCGGCGCAGGAAGTGGCGCGCATCGAGAAATACCACGCCGAGGAACCCGGCCAGAGCTACGACTCGCCCCTCTTCGGCCGGCGCGGCCTGTTCGCCGCCAACGCCTGATCCAGCAACCCGACGGGGAACCCCATGTCCGCCAAGCATCCCATCATCGCCATCACCGGCTCGTCCGGCGCCGGCACCACCTCGGTGACGCGCACCTTCGAGAACATCTTCCGCCGCGAGGGCGTGGCCGCCGCCGTCATCGAGGGCGACAGCTTCCATCGCCATGATCGCCAGGCCATGAAGGCTGCCATGGCCGAGGCCGAGAAGAACGACCAGCCCCACTTCAGCCATTTCGGCGAAGACGCCAACCTCTTCGGCGAACTGCAGGAGCTGTTCCGCAGCTACGGCGAGACCGGCACCGGCCAGAGCCGCAAATACCTGCACAACGACGAGGAGGCCGCGCCCTACCAGCAGCCCCCTGGCACCTTCACCGCCTGGGAGCCGCTGCCCAGGAGCGACCTGCTGTTCTACGAGGGCCTGCACGGCGGCGTGACTACCGACAAGGTGGACGTGGCCCGCTTCGTGGACCTGTTGATCGGCGTCGTGCCCGTCATCAACCTGGAATGGATCCAGAAGATCCACCGCGACCGCAGCACGCGCGGCTACTCCACCGAGGCCGTCACCGACGTCATCCTGCGCCGCATGCACGAGTACGTGCACTACATCTGCCCGCAGTTCACGCGCACCCACATCAACTTCCAGCGCGTGCCGGTGGTGGACACGTCGGACCCCTTCATCGCCCGCACCATCCCGACGGCGGACGAAAGCCTGGTCGTCATCCGCTTCGCCAACCCGCGCGGCTTCGACTTCCCCTACCTGCTCAGCATGCTGCACGACTCCTGGATGTCGCGCGCCAACACGCTGGTGGTGCCGGGCGGCAAGATGGAGCTGGCCATGCAGCTGATCTTCACGCCCATGATCATGCGGCTGGTGGAGCGCCGTCGCAACCTGCTGGCCGAGTGAGGGAGCGTGCGATGAAGAACGACCTCCCCACCCGCACCCTGCGCCAGAGCTGCGCCAACGCGCTGCGCATGCTGGCCGTCGACGCCGTGCAGGCCGCCCACTCCGGCCACCCCGGCATGCCGATGGGCATGGCCGACATCGCCGAGGCCCTGTGGCGCCACCACCTGCGCCACGACCCGGCCGACCCGGCCTGGCTGGACCGCGACCGCTTCGTGCTGTCCAACGGCCACGGCTCCATGCTGCTCTACGCGCTGCTGCACCTGAGCGGCTACGAGCTGCCCATGGACGAGCTGAAGCGCTTCCGCCAGCTGCACAGCAAGACCCCCGGCCACCCCGAGTTCGGCATGACGCCGGGTGTCGAGACCACCACCGGTCCGCTGGGCCAGGGCATCGCCAACGCGGTGGGCATGGCGCTGGCCGAGAAGCTGCTGGCCGACGAGTTCAACCGCCCCGGCCACGAGGTCGTTAACCACCGCACCTATGCCTTCCTGGGCGACGGCTGCCTGATGGAAGGCATCAGCCACGAGGTCTGCTCGCTGGCCGGCACCTGGCGGCTGAACAAGCTCATCGCCTTCTACGACGACAACGGCATCTCCATCGACGGCGACGTGAAGGGCTGGTTCGGCGACGACACGCCGGGCCGCTTCGAGGCCTATGGCTGGACGTTGCTGCGCGAAGTGGACGGCCACGACTTCGACGCGCTGGACCGCGCCATCGCCGCAGCCCACCAGTCCGACAAGCCGGTGCTGATCTGCTGCCGCACCACCATCGGCAAGGGCTCGCCCAACCGCGCCGGCACGGCCAAGGTCCACGGCGAGGCCCTGGGCGCCGACGAGATCGCGCTGACCCGCGCGGCGCTGGGCTGGACGGCCGCGCCCTTCGTGGTGCCGGCCGACGTGCAGCAGGCCTGGTCGGCCCGCGAGCGCGGCGCGGCGCTGAACGGCGCCTGGCGGCAACGCCTGTCCGCCTATGCCCTCGCCTACCCCGACCTCGCCCGCGAGCTGCTGCGCCGCTGCGACCGCCACGCACCGCTGACGCCCGAGACGGAAGAAGCGCTGGCCCACGCCTGCGCCACGGCAGAAACCAAGGCGGTGGCCGTCGCCACCCGCAAGGCTTCGCAGGACGTGCTGCAGGACCTCGGCCCCGCGACCCCCGAGCTGCTGGGCGGCTCGGCCGACCTGACCGGCTCCAACCTCACGGACTGGAAGGGTCACCGCGCGCTGAAGGGCACAGGTACCGGCAACCACGTGCACTACGGCGTGCGCGAGTTCGGCATGGCGGCCGTTATGAACGGCCTGGCCCTGCACGGCGGCTACCGGCCCTTCGGTGGCACCTTCCTGGCCTTCTCGGACTACGCCCGCAACGGCGTTCGCATGGCGGCACTGATGAAGCTGCCGGTCGTGCACGTCTACACCCACGACTCCATCGGCCTGGGCGAGGACGGCCCCACCCACCAGCCGGTGGAACATGCCAGCAGCCTGCGGCTGATCCCCGGCCTGGACGTCTGGCGCCCCGCCGACGCGACCGAAACCGCCGTGGCCTGGCGCGAGTCCATGCGCCGGCTGGATGGGCCGAGCGCCCTGCTGCTGTCGCGCCAGACCCTGCCCCACGCGGGCGACGGCCGCCCGCGCCTGGACGACATCGCCCGCGGCGGCTACGTGCTGCGCCGACCCGAGGGCGAGCGCGTCGCGCTGCTGGCCAGCGGCTCCGAGGTCGGCCTCGCGCTGGCAGCGGCAAAGCTGCTCGCCGAGGCCGGCATCCCGGCCCGCGTCGTGTCCCTGCCCTGCCTGGACCTGTTCGACCGACAGGACGCCGCCTGGCGCGCCGACGTCATCCCCCGCCACCTGCCCCGCATCGTCATCGAGGCCGGCAGCACGGGCCTGTGGTGGAAGTACGTCGGCGAGGACGGCGACGTGGTCGGCATCGACCGCTTCGGCGAATCCGCCCCGGCGGGCAAGCTGTTCCCGCTGTTCGGCCTCACCGCCGAGGCCGTGGCCGCGCGTGCCCGCGCCCTGCTTTCATAGCGACAACCCGAGAGACATTCCCGTGACCCTCCGCATCGCCATCAACGGCTACGGCCGCATCGGCCGCAACGTGGTGCGCGCGCTGTTCGAGACCCAGCGCACCCACGAGATCGACATCGTCGCCATCAACGACCTGGGCGACGCCCGCGTCAACGCCCACCTGACCCGCCACGACACGGCGCATGGCCGCTTCGGGCTGCCCGTCGCCTGCGAGGGAGAACACCTGATCGTGGACGGCCGGCGCATCCGCGTCACGTCGCTGCGCAACCCGGCCGAGCTGCCATGGCGGGACATGGGCGTGGACCTCGTCATGGAATGCACCGGCCTGTTCACCAGCAAGGCCAAGGCCGGCGCCCACCTCGCGGCCGGCGCGAAGCAGGTGCTGATCAGTGCGCCCGGCGGCGCGGACGTGGACGCCACCGTCGTCTACGGCGTCAACCACGGCGTGCTCAAGGCCGAGCATCGTGTCGTTTCCAACGCGTCCTGCACCACCAACTGCCTGGCACCCGTGGCCCAGGTGCTGCACGCAGGCGTCGGCATCGCGCACGGCCTGATGACCACCATCCACAGCTACACCAACGACCAGGTGCTGACTGACGTCTATCACGAGGACCTGCGCCGCGCCCGCTCGGCCACGCAGTCCATGATCCCGACCAAGACCGGTGCCGCCGCCGCGGTGGGCCTGGTGCTGCCCGAGCTGGCCGGGCGCCTGGACGGCTTCGCGGTGCGGGTGCCGACGATCAATGTCTCGATGGTGGATCTCGTGTTCACCGCCGGGCGCGACACCACGGTCGAGGAGGTCAACAGCCTGTTGCGCAGCGCGGCCTTCGCCGGTCCGCTCCAGGGGATCCTCGGCTACAGCGACGAGCCGCTGGTGTCGGTGGACTTCAACCACGACGCCCGCTCCAGCGTCGTCGATGCGAGCTGCACCAAAGTCGCCGGCGGCCGTCTCGTCAAGGTCTGCGCCTGGTACGACAACGAGTGGGGCTTCTCCAACCGCATGCTCGACACGGCCCTGGCCATGGCGCGGGCTTGAGGAGCGCAGCATGGCCTTCAAGACCCTGGATCAGATCAACCTGCGCGGCCAGCGCGTGTTCATCCGCTGCGACCTCAACGTGCCGCTGGACGCCGCCGGCCGCGTCGCCGACGACACCCGCATCCGTGCCAGCCTGCCCGGCATCCAGCAGGCGCTGCAACAGGGCGCCCGCGTGATGGTGACGTCCCACCTGGGCCGACCCACCGAAGGGACGCTCGACCCGCGCGATTCGCTGCGGCCCGTCGCCGAGCGGCTGGCACAGCTGCTGCGGACGCCCGTGCCGCTGGTCAACGACTGGCTCGACCAGCCCTTCGACGTCGCGCCCGGCGCGGTGGTGATGCTGGAGAACTGCCGCGCCAACCCCGGCGAGAAGGCGAATTCGCCCGAGCTGGCCCGCCGCATGGCCGAGCTCTGCGACGTCTATGTGAACGATGCCTTCGGCACCGCCCACCGTGCCGAGGCCACCACCGAGGCGCTGGCCCGGCTGGCCGGCGAGGCCTGCGCCGGCCCGCTGATGGCATCTGAGCTTCAGGCCCTGGGCCGCGCGCTGGCCGCGCCCGAGCGGCCGATGGCGGCCATCGTCGGTGGGTCCAAGGTGTCTACCAAGCTGGCCATCCTGAACGCGCTGGCGCAGCGCGTGGAGCTGCTCATCGTCGGCGGCGGCATGGCCAACACCTTTTTGCTGGCGGCCGGCCAGCCGGTGGGCAAGTCGCTGTGCGAGCCCAGCATGGTGGACGCGGCCCGCGAGGTCGTGGCCACGCTGAAGACCCGCGGCGCGCGGCTCTTCCTGCCGAGCGACGTGGTCGTCGCCGACGCCGTCTCCGAGACCGCCCTGCCCGCCATCAAGCCGGTGGCCGAGGTGGGCGGCAGCGACCTCATCCTCGACTTCGGCCCGCAATCCATGCGCCGCCTCGTCGACGAGCTGGAGGCCTGCAAGACCATCGTCTGGAATGGGCCGCTCGGTGTGTTCGAGATCGAGAAGTTCTCGCACGGCACCCGCATGCTGGCCACGGCAATCGCCAACTCCAAGGCCTTCTCCATCGCCGGCGGCGGCGACACGGTGGCCGCCGTCAACCAGTTCGACGTGGCCGACCGCATCGACTACGTCTCCACGGCCGGCGGCGCCTTCCTCGAACTCCTCGAAGGCAAGACCCTGCCCGCCGTGCGCGCGCTCGAAGACCGCGCCCGCTGAATCCCCATCCCACCGGAGTTCCCGATGCCCATGATTTCCCTGCGCCGCCTGCTCGACCATGCGGCCGAGCACCGCTACGGCGTGCCCGCCTTCAACGTCAACAACCTGGAGCAGATTCAGGCCATCCTGCAGGCCGCCGCCAGGACCGACAGCCCGGTCATCCTGCAGGCCTCAGCCGGCGCCCGCAAATACGCGGGCGAGCCCTTCCTGCGCAAGATGGTGGAGGCTGCCGTCGAGATGTACCCGCAGCTGCCCATCGTGATGCACCAAGACCACGGCGCCAGCCCGGCCGTGTGCATGCAGTCCATCCGTTCGGGCTTCACCAGCGTGATGATGGACGGCTCGCTGCTGGAGGACGCCAAGACCCCGGCCAGCTACGAGTACAACGTGGCCGTAACCCGGCGCGTCGTCGAGATGGCGCACGCGGTGGACGTGTCGGTGGAAGGCGAACTGGGCTGCCTGGGCTCACTGGAGTCCGGCGCTGCCGGCGAGGAGGACGGCGTGGGCGCCGAAGGCGTGCTGACGCACGAGCAGATGCTGACCGACCCCGATCAGGCCGCCGACTTCGTCGCGCAGACCGGTGTGGACGCCCTGGCCATCGCCATCGGCACCTCGCACGGCGCCTACAAGTTCAGCCGCAAGCCCACGGGCGACATCCTCGCCATCGACCGCATCAAGCAGATCCACGCACGCATCCCATCCACGCACCTCGTCATGCACGGCTCGTCCTCCGTGCCTCAGGAATGGCTGGCCGTCATCCGCGCGCATGGCGGCGACATCAAGGAGACCTACGGCGTGCCGGTCGAGGAGATCCAGGAAGGCATTCGCCACGGCGTGCGCAAGATCAACATCGACACCGACATCCGCCTGGCCATGACCGGCGCGATGCGGCGCGCTATGGCGCAGCGGCCCGACGAGTTCGACCCGCGCAAATTCCTCAGCGCGGCGCTGGCGGCGGCCCGTGACCTCTGCGCAGATCGATTCGAGTCATTTGGCTGTGCTGGGATGGGCTCTCGACTTCCGTAGATAGAGGCTCAGCGTCGGCTGATCGAGGTAGTCAGGGAACTGACTCGCCTTTTGGATGCGCTGAGCCAGATTGCCTCTAGCCCTTCAGTTTCCGAGCGTCTGCGTTCCCGCGACGCCGAGCGGAGCTCTTTGGCAGCGCAGGCAGCATGAACCGCGCCGGGTACCCGTCCACCTTCGGTGCCGGCTGAGCGCGAACTTTGAACGACCGCTTCCCGGAGGCCTGCTAAGCCCGTGCGAGCTTCCGCTTTGGGCACGAAGCTGCCGCACGCTTTGGCGGATCGAATGACTGAACGTAGCCGCGTGCGAACGGATGGCGTCAGCGGCGAGAGCGGTCATCAATGTTGGGGATGAAATCCGCCAGAGGCAATCGGCAGCGGTGTGGCCCCCGCTGACTGACGGGTTTGCGTGAAGCCGGTGAACTGGCGGTCCCGGCCAGGAGCCGTCGCTCTCCGGAGACTGCTTTGCGGCACCCCGCGTTGTCAGCTCACCAGTGGCTCGCCATGTCAATCACCGGATAAGGCCGGCCCACTTGCGTGACTCGCGTTCGATCGTCATGAGGAGCTCGTTGGACGATTCACCTACTGGCTCGATCCCCAGCGACTGCAACTTCGCCTTGACCGCAGCCGTTGCGAGCGCACCGCGTGCCGCACGCTGCCAGCGCGCCAGCATTTCGGGTGGCGTGGCCGAGGGCGCGAGCAGTGCGAACCAGGCAATGGCCTCGAAGCCAGGCAGCCCGGACTCGGCCAGCGTGGGCAGCTCCGGCGCGATCGGCGTGCGTTGTAGCGACGACACGGCCAGCGCGCGCACACGGCCCTCGCGAACCAGCGGCATCGCGGTGGCGACGTTGGCAAAGAAAAAGTCGACACGCCCCGCGACCACCTCTGGCAGCGGACTCTGGTTGAATGGAACGTGAACCATCTCGACGCCTGTCATCTGTGCCAAGAGTTCGCCGGCGCGGTGGGATGACGTACCGACACCGGCAGATGCATAGTTGACTCGGCCGGCGGGCCGCTGGCGCAGCCAGGCGAGCCAGTCCGTGAAGTCCCGGGCCGCGGTGTCGCCGCCTACGACGAGCACGTTGGGTGTTGCGACGAGGCGCGAGATCGGCGCCAGGTCGCGCTGTGGGTTGTAGCGGCGCACGCCATTCGGGTCGGGCATCACCAGCGCCGCGTCGCCCGACATCACGACGGTGTGGCCATCGGGGGCAGCATTCACGACATGCGTGACGCCGAGAAGTCCCCCGGCGCCGGGCATGTTCTCCACCACCACCTGCGCACCGAGTTCCCCCGCCATGGGTTCGGCAATCGTCCGGGCCACGATGTCCGGCGCTGAGCCGGCCGCGAACGGAACAACGACGCGCATCGGCCTGTCCCCCCGCTGTGCGGCGGCAGAGCCGGAAAGGGCGGCCAGCGCGGTCAAGAGGGCACTCCTGCGATTGATCCTGTGCATGATGCAACTCCGTCGGGTGATGACATGGTGTGCGCCCGCGCCGGTCCTCCGATTGCGGCAGGATGTGTCGACAACCAAAGCTCCACGAGAAAGCCGAGTTGATCTGGCAGTGGTCGCGGCAGCTTCAGCTCGCCGCCATGCGCCTCGGCAACCAGGGTGGCTAAACGAAGACCAAGCCCCAGACCCGAACCGACTTCACCTGCTTTCAGTGCGCTCTGCACCTCCTGCCACCTGGCTTCCGTGATCCCGGCGCCGTCATCCTGGACACGCAAGCACACATGCAGCGCGCTGGTGGACCCGTGCAATCGGACGTGGCGTGCGTTGAACCGCACCGCGTTGTCCAGCAAGTTGACCAGCGCAATGGTGACCAGGTTCGGGTCCGCAACGAAGTCGACGTCCTCCTCCACGGAGACGGCAAGCCCCTCGATGGGAATCTCGGCCACCAGCTCTGAGAGGCGGCACACCCGCAACTCCAAACCCCAGTCTTCGCCAGCCCGGAACAGGGCCAACAACGACTGCACCACCCGGGTCAGGCGCGTCAATGCCGCCCTGGCACGCTCCAGGCGATGCGGTGCCGCACCCGCAGGCTCACGCTGGGCAAGAGCCAGTTGCGCATCCATGCCAGCCAGGGGCGTGCGAAGGGAGTGGGCCGCGCAGGCCGCAAACGCCTGCTCCAGCTTGACCTTGTGAGCGAGGCGTCGGCCCAGAGAGCGCACCGCCTCCGAGATGGCGGCCGTCTCTTCACGCCGGCCCTGCGCGGGCTCGGTGGAAGGCCTCAACGGGTCGTACGCTTCGATGTCGCGCGTCAGCTGCACCAGGGGCTGCAAGGTGCGGTCAACGCGCTGTCTCAGCAAAGCGGCCCACAGCAGACTGACCGTCAACGCCGCGAGGAGCACCGTGCCGATGGCTTCGTACCGGGCTTCATTGCGCTCGCTGCCCACCTGCGCCACATAGAGCATCTGCGGAACACTGCCGGCCAAAGGTATGCCGTAGACACGCCACTGCCCACCCTGATCGAACCATCCGGGCCGCCTCACGTCGCTGAGGCTGGTCTCCGGAGCCTTGTGGGAGCGGCGGATGACTTGCCCTCGCGAGTCCACTACCTGCCAGACGAACTTCTCGTCGTGGGCCGGGGCCGGCAGGACCTGAGGCAGCGCCGTTGCACCATCCGCCAACTGCGGAACCGTTGTCAGCACGCCGTACATGACTTCGGCAGCCTCGCGCAGAGCCTCGTCGAGCAGGTCGTCGACCTCATGGCGCACGGCCCACGTCACGGTGAAGGCAAGCACGACGAGCCAGCCAAGGGCGACGCCGGTCGTCAACCGCAGAAGCTCTCTGCGCAAGGAAGGGAGCGACCTGCGCTCAGTCATCTCGGTACGCGATAGCCGAGGCCGCGGATGGTCTCGATGAGGTCGCGGCCCAGCTTGCGGCGAAGGTTGGAGACGTGAACCTCCAGCACATTGCTGCTGGCGTCCCCATCGAAGCCCTGCGACAGGGACTCCAGCTCCGACCGCGTCACCACACGCCCCGCGCGAGAAGCCAGGGCCTCCAGCAGCGACCACTCCCGCGCCGTCAGCTCCACCGGTAGGTCGTCACGCCACACCGCGCGGCCCGGCAGGTCGATGCTGATGCCGCCCGGGAGCATGAGGCGAGACGCTCCGTGCGCGAGCTGCCGCCTGCGCACCGCGCGCAGCCGCGCCACCAGTTCCTCCGGGGGAAATGGCTTGACGAGGTAGTCATCGGCGCCGCTGTCGAGCCCGTGAATACGGTCCTGCAAGAGGTCGCGCGCGGTCAACACGAAGATGGGCATGGTGCGACCCTGTGCCCTCAATTGGCGGACCCAGTCGACCCCGGAGCCATCGGGCAGCTGCCAGTCGATCAGCAGCACATCGAAAGGCTCACCTATCACGGCACGCGCATCGCCGAGCCGCTGGAACCAGTCCACCACATGCCCTTCCAGGCGCAAGAACCCCGTCAGCGCGTCGCCGAGCGTGGCATCGTCTTCTAGCAAAAGCAGCCGCATATCGTCCTCATGGCGATGGCTGCACGCTAACACCGCCTGCATCCGCTTTCCGCGTGTCGATGTCGGCGATGAGGCGCGCGAGGACTGCGCGTTGACGGGCGCCGTCTGCGTCCACAGGCTTCCACGCAAAGCCGATGTGCCACAGCTTGGACCACGCATCGACTTCGGCAAAGTGAACAGTTCCTGCCTCAGTCCGCAACGGAAGCATGGCCGACTGCCCATCCCATGCCACGGAAAGCTCATGGGAGCCTGGGGCAAGGCGCAGGCGCACGAGACCACCCGGCACCAGTTCGGCCACGGGGCTGCCATCCACCAGCAGCGTCAGAGGTTGCGTCATGCCTCCCCTTTGCAGCCATTGCACGAACACCTGCCCCGCATCCTGCTCTTGCTGGAAGCGCTTGACCTGGTTCGCAATCTCGGCTGGTGGTGCTGGCCGAGCGGCGCAAATCTTGTTCGGACGATGGGTCTTTCGAAACGTAATGCACGGCAATCCATCGACGTCTCGAACCAGCGGACCACGGATGGCGCAGCCGCTCACGCTGAGAACGCATGCGGCAAGCAGCCATGCCCGGCCTCGCAAGACCATTGCTTTGGTTTCAGTCATGTTCAAGGTCCCACACCTGGTGCGCATCAATGAGGAGTCGCGCCTCCCAGCGCAGTGCTTCGGCCTGCGCATCCAGCGAGGCCGAGCTGCTGAGGGCAGCCTGCCGGCGTGCCAACAGCAGGGTCTGGAGGTCGGCTTCGCCGAGGGCATAGGCACGCTGGGCCAGGCGTGCGTTCTCGGCCGCCAGCCGGGCTGTGTCGCGACTAAGAAGCCAGCGCGCGCGGCTGCCCTGCGCATCGGCCCAGGTCTCGCGGGCCTGCAGGTCCACCTCGCGGCGCATCTGCTCCACGGCCGACTCAGCCATATCTGCCTCGCGGGCCAGCTGCAGGGAGCGCTGCTCGCGGTGGGTGCCGCCAAGGGGCAGTGTGATGCTCAGTCCCACCAATCGCTCGGTGCCGCGCGCCTCGCTGGCGGTAAAGACCCCCACAACCGGGTCGGCCATCCGGTCGGCACGGGCTCGCGCCGCCGTCAGCTGCGAGCGCTGAAACTCCGCCTCCCGAGCCTTGACCGCGTCGGCCTCCTCCATGACGCGGGCATGCCATGCGGCTTCGGCCCATGCGGGCTGGCCGACATCGCCCAGCACCATGTCGACCGACACCTCGGCGCCAAAGCGTGCGCGCAGCGCCGCCCGGGCCTTGGTCAAGACGGTACGCACGAGGATCAACTCGCGCTGCGCATCGCCCACTTCAGCCTGGGCCTGCTGCTCATCCAGGAATGAGGCATCGCCGGCCCGGCGACGCTTCTGGACCGTGGCCAGGTTGGTTTCGGCCAGCCCCACCTGGCTGGCGGCCAGGGCTTCACGTTGGCGCGCCGCCAGCTCGGCAATCCACAGGTCGGCCAGGGCTCGTGCGGATTCATGCCGCGCCTCGCCGAGCATGGCGCGCGCCAGTTCGCGCTCGACGTCGCCCAGGCGGTTGTCCAGTGCGGCTTTGCCGTTGATGCGTATGGGCCGCTCCAGATGCGCCTGCCATTCCCGCGACGGCGAGCCGCCGTCCTGCAGCTGGCGCCGCTGAGCCTGCAGGCGCAACGCCCACTCATGCGCTCCGGCCGACAGCGCTTGCGCCGCATGGCCAGCCGCAGCCGTGCCATGGCGAGCCAGGGCCACGCTGGCATCGCCCTCGATCCAGGCGGTGGCCTGTGCCGTAGCGGGCAGCCATGCCGGCGTTGGCAGCGACTCCGCATGCAGGCCGGTGGCCAGCAACAGGCCGAGCAAGGAAGTGAAGCGTCGCTTCATGCCAGCTCTCCTTGGCACTGCACCTCGGTCACCCAGTAGCGCACGTCGCTGCGGGGGAGCTCACGCTGCAGATCGGCAAGCAGGGCGTCCAGCTCAGCCCTGGGCAGCACCAGGTGGATCAGGCTGGCCTCGCTTCGGCCGCTGACCTGCTCGGCCGCGTTCAGGCGGCCGTGGGCAAAGCCGTGGGCTTGGGTGGGCGCGCTGGTGAAGACGCCTGCTTCGCCCAGCGCGAGCAGCAGGTCGATGACACGTTCTTCGACGGCCAGCGGGCACAGCAGGTGCAGGCAGCAGTCACTCATGGGCAATCTCCGGGGTGGCGAGTCCTGCAGGCGCAGGCCGGCCGTGGCGCAGGTAGAGCACCGGCAGCAGGATGAGCGTGAGGGCGGTGGCCGTGATGAGGCCGCCGATGACGACGATGGCCAACGGGCGCTGGATTTCGGAACCGGGGCCTGTGGCCAGCAACAGCGGGACCAGGCCGAAGGCGGTGATGAAGGCCGTCATCAGCACCGGCCGCAGTCGGCGCTGGCAGCCCTGGATCACGCAGTCCAGCAGCGGCAGGCCTTCAGCGTGCAGTTGGTTGAAGTAACTGACAAGCACGACACCGTTCAGCACCGCAATG
Source organism: uncultured Comamonadaceae bacterium (assembly GCA_963992225.1). Lineage (GTDB taxonomy): Bacteria > Pseudomonadota > Gammaproteobacteria > Burkholderiales > Burkholderiaceae_C > Pelomonas. The sequence goes on from CAXDTK010000006.1 coordinate 44,205, forward strand.
CCCAGCAGCGCGATGAAGCCGACCGACGCAGGCACCGACAGGTATTCACCGGTGACCCACAGGCCGACGATGCCGCCCACCAGTGCGAAGGGGATGTTGCTGAGCACCAGCAGCGACTGCCTGACCGAGCCGAAGGTCGAGAACAGGATGACGAAGATGATGCCCAGTGACAGCGGCACGACGAGGCCGAGCCGCGCAGCCGCGCGCTGCTGGTTCTCGAACTGGCCGCCCCAGCTCAGCCGGTAGCCAGTGGGCAGCTTGACTTCTTCGGCGACCTTGCGTCGGGCGTCCTCCACGAAGCCGACGAGGTCGCGCCCCTCCACGTTGGCGATGACGACGCTGTAGCGGCTGCCGAGTTCGCGGTTGACCTGCACCGGGCCGCCGCTGCGCGACAGCGTGGCCAGGCTGCGCAGCGGCACGGCGCGCCCGTCCGGCGTCGCGATCTGCAAGGCCTCGAAATCGGCCGGCGACAGCCGCACCGACTCGGGCCCGCGCAGCAGGATGGGCGTGCGCCGGACGCCTTCGATCAACTGGCCGGCGCGCTGGCCCTCGACCTGGGCGCGCAGCGCGTCCTGCACGTCCTCCACCATCAGGCCGTGCTGGCCGGCGGCGAGCCGGTCGATGACGACGCGCAGGTACTGCACGCCGTCGTTGCGCACGGAGTAGACGTCCTGGTTGCCGGGCACGGTCTTGAGCACCGTCTCGATGCGACCGGCCAGCTCGCCGAGCACGGCCAGGTCCGGCCCAAACACCTTCACGGCCAAGTCGCCGCGCACGCCGAGGATCATCTCGGAGACGCGCATGTCGATGGGCTGGGTGAAGGAATAGCGAATGCCGGGCATGCCATCCAGCACCTCGCGGATGCGTGCGATCAGCGCGTCCTTGTCGGCGAGCTGCCAGTCCTTGCGCGGCTTGAGGACGAGGAAGGTGTCCGTCTGGTTCAGACCCATCGGGTCCAGGCCAATCTCGTCGGCGCCCGCGCGGGCCACCATGCCCTGGATTTCCGGAATGCGGCTGAGCAAGGCCTGCTGCAGCTTGAGGTCCAGCGCGGCCGACTCCTCCAGGCTGATCGACGGCAGCTTCTCGATGCCGACGATGAGGTCGCCCTCATCCATCGTCGGCATGAAGGTCTTGCCCACGCGCAAGTAGACGCCGGCGGCCAGCACCAGCATCAGCACCGCGACGAGGTAGACCGCCTTCTCGCGCCGCAGGGCCAGTCGCAGCGCCGGTGCGTACAGACGCTGCAACTGACGCACCAGCCAGGGCTCCTCATGCGAGGCCTGGTGGATCAGGAAGCTCGCAACGACCGGGATCACCGTCAGCGACAGCATTAGCGAGCCGGCCAGCGCGAAGACGATGGTCAACGCCACGGGCACGAAGAACTTGCCTTCCAGGTTTTGCAGGGTCAGCAACGGCAGGAAGACGGTCACGATGATGAGCACGCCCGCCGCCACCGGCGATGCCACCTCGCGCACCGCGCGCAGCAGCACATGCAGCCGCGGCAGACGACCGGCGGCGCGCTCGTGGCCCAGGTGCTGCACGACGTTCTCAACGACCACGACCGCTGCATCCACCAGCATGCCCAGCGCGATGGCCAGACCACCGAGGCTCATCAGGTTGGCCGACATGCCCCAAAGCCGCATGGCGATGAAGGTCCACAGCGCCGACAGCGGCAGCACCAGGGCGACGGTCACCGCCGCACGCAAGTTGCCCAGGAAGGCGCCCAGCAGCACCAATACCAGCACCGTGGCCTCGAGCAATGCCTTGGAGACTGTGCCCACGGCCTTGTCCACGAGCTGGGCGCGGTTGTAGAAAGGCTTGATCGTCACGCCCTGGGGCAAGGTGGCCTGCAGCTCGTCGAGCTTGTGGGTGACGCCTTCGACCACCTTGCGCGCGTTCGCGCCCGCCAGGCCCAGCACCAAGCCTTCCACGGCCTCGCCCTTGCCATCCTTGGTGACGACGCCGTAGCGCGTCAGGCTACCCAGGCGCACCTCGGCGACGTCACCGATGCGCAGCGGCACGCCGTTGCGGCGCGTGATGACCGTAGCCGCCACGTCGTCGGCCGTGCGCAGATTGCCCTCGGCGCGCACAAGCAACACCTCGTCACCGTCGCCCAGCCGGCCAGCGCCGTCATTGCGGTTGTTCTGCTCGATGGCGGCCTTCAAGGCTGAAGTGGACAGGCCCAGGGCCGCGAGCCGCGCGAGATCAGGCACGACCTCGAACGCACGCACCTTACCGCCGAGTGCGTTCACATCGGCCACGCCAGGCACGGTTCGCAATGCGGGCCGAATCACCCAGTCCAACAAGGCGCGCCGCTCCTCCAGAGGCATGTCAGGCGCCTCGACTGTGAACTGGAACATCTCGCCCAGCGGTGTCGTGATGGGCGCCATGCCGCCGGCGAGCCCAGGCGGCAGGTCACCTTGGATTCCCGACAGACGCTCCGCCACCTGCTGACGGGCCCAGTAAATGTCGACGCCGTCCTCGAAATCGACGGTCACGTCCACGATGCCGTACTTCGCCACCGATCGCAGCATCTTCTGGCGCGGGATGCCCAGCATCTCGACCTCGATGGGCGCGGCAATGCGGGTCTCGACCTCCTCGGGCGTCATGCCCGGAGCCTTCAGGATGATCTTGACCTGGGTGCTCGACACATCCGGAAACGCGTCGATGGGGAGTTCACGGAACGACCACCAGCCAAAGCCGGCCAACAAGGCGCCGCCCAGCAGCACGAAGAGTCGCTGCGACAACGCGAACTGCACGAGGCGGGTCAGCATCACTCGCCCCCGCCGTGGCCCAGCCAGGCCGACTTGAGCGCGACGACGGCGCGTACCGCCACCTCCTGGCCGGCCTGCAGCGGGCCTGAGACCTGCACGACACCCGCAGCACCGCTGCTGACCTGGACCGGCACCGCCGTGAAACCGCGCGACGTGCGCACGAAGACATGCGGCTGCCCTTCGTGATGCACCACGGCAGCCTGCGGCAGCACCCATCCGGCGCCGGAGGCTCGGGGCACGCTGGCCTGAACGACCTCGCCGGGCCTGAGACTGGAAGCACCTCGGGTGACGCGCGCACGCAGCGTCTGCGTCTGCCCTTCGCTCACGACAGGGCCGAGCGACTGCGCCACGGCGGCGACGTCGCGACCAGCCACCGTGATCGCCTGCCCCGGCGCCACTGCGGAACCCACGGGCAACTGGATCTCCAGCCAGACTTCTCGGGGGTTCGCCAGCCGAAGCAAGGCATCCGCTTCCCGAACCCGCTGACCCGGCCGCACGTCCAGCGCCGTGACCCAGCCTGCGCTACGGGCGGAGATGGTCAGCCCGTCCTGCAAGCGTCCGCCAGCCGTAACGCGCTGCATGGCGTCGTCGCTCATGCCGGCCAGGCGCAACACCGCCTCGGCCTGGCGGGTGGCAGCTTCAGCAGACCGTTGGGCGGCCTGCGCCTCCTGCACGCGCCGCTCGGGCAAGATGCCTTCATCGAACAAGCGGCGCTCTCGGTCCAGCGTCTGCTTCGCCAATAGAAGGCGTGTGCCGGCTTCCATCAGCCGCAGCTGCATCTCGCCCAGGGCCGGGCTGGCCAGACGAAGCAAGGCCTGACCCGGTTTGACCGCGTCCTGCGGATTCACGAGCACCTGGGTCACAACCCCATCGACCGGGGCGCTCACCAGCATGTCCAGCTCGACGGGCAGGATCACCCGAGCGGGAGCTGGCGCAGCCACGGCGCCAGAGGGGGCGACCAGCTTTTGCACGCCAATACCCAGCGACTGAAGTTGTGCCGGTGCGACTGAAAATTCAGCCGCAGGCGGCGCGGCAATGACCGAGCCCGCCCAGCAGCTGAACCAAAGAACGGGCCACCATTGGCGCCGACGAGAACACAACACAGGCGTACTCCCAGAGAAATTCGGCCTGCCGCAATCGCCTCGCGAGGTGAAGCATCGGACGTGGGCAGGAACTGGGAGAGAGTCTGGGCGGCGCCCCTGAAGCAAGGCTGAAGCCCAACTGGCTGGCGTGTGTTTCAGACCCTGGGTCGAAACGGGACCTATCAGCCTTGCGCCATCAACACGTAGCCGTAGCCACGCACGGCACGAATGCCCGCATCCGGCAGCTTGCGTCGGAGCCGATGCACGTGCACGTCCAGCGTGTTGCTCTCAAACTCTTGCCCCCATGCATGCAGGGTGGCTTCAAGCTGTTCCCGCGCCACGGCCTCACCGGCATGGGACAGCAAGACTTCCAGGATGCGGCACTCCTTGGGTGTCAGGTGGATGAGTTGACCCCGGTGGCGAGCGGTGCGCGAGGCCGCATCCAGATGCAAGGCTGACGGCGCCATGAGCGCCAGCAGATGTGCCAGCAGGACGGCATCGTCGCAGGGCCACGCCTGCACGCAATCCGCGATGTCATAGGCCATCAAGGCGGCCGCATCGGCATCTGCATCTGCCGAACCCGTAGCCACCAGGCATAGCCCCTGTGGGCGGAGCCCGCCGCGCACCGCCGCCAGATGCGCCCAGACGGGAGCCATCGCCACCAGGATCTCGCCGAATCGTGCCCGCGGCGGCACCCGTTCTTCGCAGCGCAAGGTCCATCCCCGTACCTTCGCCAAGGCGAGGACCGACACCGTCAGCCCCATCGGCATCTCGTGAAGGGCAAGCAGCAAGGGGCGTTCGGGGGACTTCGGCATGGCGGCCAGAGCTTTGAGTAAAAGGCTTAAGTGAATCGCCCCGGGTTTCCTAGACACCTGTGAGCCGTTGGGAATGGCGTCGTTCG
>CAXDTK010000007.1:0-48752 GCA_963992225.1 uncultured Comamonadaceae bacterium
GAGCAGACCGTGGACGGCGTGCGCCGCGGCTATCACAAGCCCATCATGATCGCGGGGGGCCTCGGCACCATCCGTGCGGACCTGACCCGCAAGATCGAGTTCCCGGCCGGCACGCTGCTGATCCAGCTGGGCGGCCCGGGCATGCGCATCGGCATGGGCGGCGGTGCGGCCTCGTCGATGGCCGCGGGCACCAACACGGCCGACCTGGACTTCGACTCCGTGCAGCGCGGCAACCCCGAGATCGAGCGCCGCGCGCAGGAGGTCATCAACCACTGCTGGGGCTTAGGGCAAGAGAACCCGGTGCTGGCCATCCACGACGTCGGCGCGGGCGGCATCTCCAATGCCTTCCCGGAGCTGGTCAACGACGCCGGCCGAGGTGCGCGCTTCGACCTGCGCAAAGTGCCGTTGGAGGAGAGCGGCCTGGCGCCCAAGGAGATCTGGTGCAACGAGAGCCAGGAGCGCTACGTGCTGGCCATCGCGCCCGAAAGCCTGGCGCAGTTCCAGGCGCTGTGCGAGCGCGAGCGCTGCCCGTTCGCGGTGGTGGGCGTGACCACCGAGGAGCGCCAGCTGGTGCTGGAGGACGGCGAGGGCGGCGAGCGCCCCATCGACATGCCGATGGACGTGCTGCTGGGCAAGCCGCCCAAGACCTCGCGCGACGTGGCGCGCGTGGCCCGCGACGGCGGCCGGCTGGACCTGACCGGCGTGACGCTGGCGCAGGCGGCGGTCGATGTGCTGCGTCACCCGACCGTGGCCAGCAAGCGCTTCCTGGTCACCATCGGCGACCGCACCGTGGGCGGCCTGAACCACCGCGACCAGATGGTGGGCCCCTGGCAGGTGCCGGTGGCCGACTGCGCCGTCACGCTGGCCGACTTCGAGGGCTTCGCCGGCGAGGCCATGAGCATGGGCGAGCGCACGCCGCTGGCGTCCGTCAACGCGCCGGCCTCGGGCCGCATGGCGGTGGCCGAGGCCATCACCAACCTGCTGGCCGCGCCCATAGCGCTGCCGCGCGTGAAGCTCAGCGCCAACTGGATGGCGGCCTGTGGCGAAACCGGCGAGGACGCCGCGCTGTTCGACACCGTCAAGGCCGTGGGCATGGAACTGTGCCCGGCGCTGGGCATCTCGATTCCCGTGGGCAAGGATTCCTTGTCCATGCGCACCAAGTGGGACCAAAACGGGGAGAGTCGACAGGTCACCGCGCCGGTGTCGCTGATCGTCACGGCCTTCGCCAGCATCGCCGACGTGCGCGGCACGCTGACGCCCGAGTGGCAGCGCGAGGACTCCTGCGCCATCCTCGTCGACCTGGGCCAGGGCCGGCACCGCATGGGCGGCTCCATCCTGGCGCAGACGCTCAACCAGTTCGGCGCCGACGTGCCGGACCTGGACGATCCGCAGCAGCTGGTGGTGCTGGTCGACGCGATCAACGAGCTGCGCGCCGCCGGCATGCTGCTGGCCTACCACGACCGTTCGGACGGCGGCCTGTGGGCCGCGGCCTGCGAGATGGCCTTTGCGGGCCAGACCGGCCTGAGCCTGAACGTGGACCTGCTGGTCACCGAGGGCGATGGCATCAGCGACAGCCGCGCCGACACGGGCGACTCCAAGAACTGGGCCGGCCAGGTGGGCGCGCGGCGCGATGAGCTGACGCTGCGGGCGCTGTTCAGCGAGGAGCTGGGCGCGCTGATCCAGGTGCGCATGGCCGACCGCGACGCCGTCATGCAGGTGCTGCGCAAGCATGGCCTGTCGCGGCATTCGCACGTGGTCGCCAAGCCCAACGCGACCCGTCAGATGGAAGTCTGGCGCGACGCCAGGAAGGTCTTCGGCGCCGACCTGACCGAGCTGCAGCAGGCCTGGGACCAGGTGTCCTGGCGCATCGCCCAGCTGCGCGACAACCCGGCCTGCGCCGATGCCGAGCATGCGGCGGCCGGCCAGGCGGGCGACCCGGGCCTGCACGTGCACCTGACCTTCACGCCCGAGGCGCCTGCCGCGCCGTTCATCGCCACCGGCGCGCGGCCCAGGGTGGCCATCCTGCGCGAGCAGGGCGTCAACTCGCATGTCGAGATGGCCTATGCGATGGCGCTGGGCGGCTTCGACAGCTTCGACGTGCACATGAGCGACCTGCAGTCGGGCGCCGTTAAGCTGGACGGCTTCGCGGCCTTCGTCGCCTGCGGCGGCTTCAGCTACGGCGACACGCTGGGCGCCGGCGAGGGCTGGGCGCGCAGCATCCTGTTCAACCCGGTGCTGACCGAGCAGTTCCGCGCCTTCTTCTTGCGCTCCGACACGCTGGCCCTGGGCGTGTGCAACGGCTGCCAGATGCTGGCGGCGCTGGCGCCCCTCATCCCGGGCGCCGACGCCTGGCCGCGCTTCACACGCAACCAGAGCGAGCAGTACGAGGCGCGGCTGGCGCTGGTGGAGGTGCTGGACTCGCCCAGCGTGTTCTTCCAGGGCATGGCCGGCAGCCGCGCGCCCATCGCCGTGGCGCATGGCGAGGGCTTCGCGAACTTCGCGCGCCAGGGCGATGCGGCCCGGGTCATCCCGGCCATGCGCTTCGTGGACCACCACGGCCAGCCCACCGAGGCCTACCCGTTCAACCCCAACGGCAGCCCCGGCGGCCTGACCTCGGTGACGACGGCCGACGGCCGCTTCACCGCGCTGATGCCGCACCCGGAGCGCGTGTTCCGCAACGTGCAGATGAGCTGGACCTCGGGCGACCGCGCGCTGCACAGCCCTTGGCTGCGCATGTTCCAGAACGCCAGGAAAGCCCTCGGCTAAGTCGCGTCGACTTCGAGCAGCAGCCGGTCGAGGCCTTCCTCGGTGCCGCGGCGGCGCTGCGCCAGGTCGTGGTGGCCGTCGAGGTAGGCCAGTTGCTCGGTCAGCTTCAGCGTGGAGCCGCCGGGCGTGTCGGCGAACTCCACGGTGACCAGCGACGCGGACAAGGCCCGCCCGCCGGCGGCCATCGAGTAGGCGAACACGATGCGCGCGTTGGCCACGATGTCGAGGAAGACCTTGTCCACGGCCAGCGGCGTGCCGTCGTCCAGCCGGCTCCGGTAGAGCTCGAAGCCGCCGGGTCGGAAGTCCATGCTGAACTCGGGCACCTGGGTCGCGGCATGGCAGTCGTTCCAGCGCAGCTTGGTCGCCGGGTCGGCCCAGGCGGCGAACACGCGCGCGGCCGAGGCCTTGAAGGCCCGCTCCAGCACGAAGCTGGTGTGGGCGGCGGAAGTCGTCGTCATGGGGTGTCCTGGTCCTGCAGAAGGGCGTCGAGGGCGTCGAACTGGCGGTGCCACTGCGCTTTGCGTTCGGCCACCCAGGCCTCCAGGCCGTTGAAGGCCTCCGGCGCGATGCGGTAGGTGCGCACGCGGCCGGCCTTGTCTGATTCGACCAGGCCGCCGGCCTCCAGCACGGCCAGGTGCTTCAGCGCCGAGGGCAGCGCGATGTCCAGTGGCCGGGCGAGGTCCGACACCGAGGCCGGCCCGCGGGCGAGCCGGTCCACCATCGCGCGGCGGTTGCCGTCCGACAGCGCCGCGAAGAGGCGGTCCAGCCGCTCAGTCGGCGAGAAAGCGTGCGGGGAGGGCATGGCGCAGCGGGTAGTAGGCGAAGGCCGGGCGGGCCTCGACGATGCAGCGCCAGACCGAGGGCCGCGCCAGCAGGCGTTCGAAGTAGGCCGCCAGCCGCGTGTGTCCGGGGCCGAAGGGGCGGATGACGGCGGCGTAGAACAGCGACGGCGCGGCGGCGCAGTCGGCCATCGAGAACGACTCGCCGGCCGCCCAGGTGCGCTCGCCCAGGCGGCTGTCGACGAGGTCGTAGGCCAGGCCCAGGTCGTTGACGAAGCCGGTCAGCGCGGCGGCGTCGCGCTCGGCCTCGGGGCGCAGCAGCTGCGCCACGTAGCGCTGCGCGGGCGTCATCACGTAGCCGTCGAACAGCCGGTCCCACAGCCGCACCTCCAGCTGCGCATCGAAGTCGTCGGGCAGCAGCCGGACCCGGCCGGGGTGGCGGCGGTCCAGGTATTCGATCTGTATCGAGGTCTCGGGGACCACGCGCTCGCCGTCCACCAGCAGCGGGATCTTGGCCGTGGGCCAGAGCGCCGCATAGGCGGCGCGCTCCTGCGGGTCGCCCAGGTTGACGACGCGGGCCTCGAACGGCGTGCCGTGCTCGTACAGCGCGATCTGGACCTTCCAGCAATAGGAGGACAGCGGGTGGTGGTGCAGTGTCAGGCTCATGGGGGAGGGCTTTCAGTTTCCGGTCTGGCTAAGTATGCCAAAGCTTTCCGATCGCGGAAACTGTCAGCGCAAAAAAGGCGGGCCGCAGCCCGCCTGGCTACTTGCGTTGACGCTCAGTCCTGCACCACGGCCGCCGTCTGCAGCCGCTTGTTCACGCGCAGGGCCAGCAGGGTGCAGGCCACGCCCGACAGCAGGTAGACGCTGACCGAGCCCAGGCCGAAGCGCGAGGACAGGAACAGCACCACCACCGGCGCGAAGGCCGCGCCGAACAGCCACGCCATGTCGGCCGTCAGTGCCGCGCCGGTGTAGCGGAAATGCGGCAGGAAGTTGGACGTCACCGAGCCCGCCGACTGGCCGTAGGACAGGCCCAGCAGCACGAAGCCGATCAGGATGAAGGCCGCCTGGCCCGGCTTGCCGCCGCCCAGCATCAGCGGCGCGAACAGCGCGAACACGCCGATGGCGACGGCCAGCGCGCCGAGGAAGTTGCGCCGGCCCACGCGGTCGGCGATCAGGCCCGACATCGGCATGGCCGCGGCGGCGAAGGCGGCACCCAGCAATTCCATCTTCATGAAGTCCGCGACGTCCTGGTCGGAGAACAGCGCCACCCAGGACAGCGGGAACACCGTGACGAGGTGGAAGAGGGCGTAGCTGGCCAGTGCCGCGAAGGCGCCGATGACGATGTGGTGGCCCTGGGCCGGCAGCAGCGCATGCAGGTGGGCGGGGTCGAGCTCATGCTCTTCCATGCGCTTCTCGTACTCGTGCGTGACCACCAGGCGCAGCCGCGCGAACAGCGCCACCACGTTGATGGCGAACGCCGTGAAGAACGGGAAGCGCCAGCCCCAGGACAGGAAATCCTTGCTGTCGAGGCTGCCGTAGACGTACAGGAACACGCCCGAGGCGACGAAGAAGCCCAGCGGCGCGCCCAGCTGGCCCAGCATGGCGTACCAGCCGCGGCGCTGCGGCGGCGCATTCAGCGCCAGCAGCGAGGGCAGGCCGTCCCAGGAGCCGCCCAGCGCCAGGCCCTGGCCGACGCGGCACAGCGCCAGCAGCAGGATGGCCGTGCTGCCGGCCTCGGCGAAGCCGGGCAGCAGGCCCATCGCGACGGTGGAGCTGCCCAGCAGGAACAGCGCGGCGGTCAGCTTGGTGGAGCGGCCGAAGCGGCGCTGGATCTCCATGCCGATCAGCGTGCCCACCGGCCGCACGACGAAGGCCAGCGCGAACACCAGGAAGGCATACAGCGTGCCGGTCAGCGGGTCGGCGAACGGAAAGAACACCTGCGGAAAGACCAGCACCGACGCGATGCCGAACACGAAGAAATCGAAGTACTCCGACGCGCGGCCGATGATGACGCCCACCGCGATATCGCCGGGGGCGAGGTCCTCGTCGGAGCGGGTCGTCAGCGGCCCGGACTGGGGGGTGGAAAAGGTACTGCTAGCGCTTGCCATGGCGGCTGTCTCCGTCTTTAGCCTAGGACAAAATGTCCAATCGTTGATCTGGCTCAATCAACTTACATTCCGTCGCGTCGTGCAAGATCGTTAACCCTCGCGCGCAGCTCAGGATGTACCCCAACAAGTCTTTCCTCTTCCGAGTCCCGGTCTTGCTGTCCGGCCTGGCCTTGAGTGGTTGCAATGCGATCGTGATGAAGCCGCACGGCGACATCGCCCAGCAGCAGGCCCAGCTCATCGTCACCTCGACCCTGCTGATGATGATCATCATCGTGCCGGTGATCGCGCTGACGTTGTACTTCGCCTACCGTTACCGCCAGTCCAACACCGAGGCAAATTACGCGCCCGACTGGGACCACTCCACCCGGCTGGAGCTGGTGATCTGGGGCGCCCCGCTGCTGATCATCATCGCGCTGGGTGCCATCACCTGGATCAGCACCCACAAGCTGGACCCCTTCCGCCCGCTTGACCGCATCGCGGAGGACAAGCCGCTGCCCGCCGGCGTCAGGCCGCTGGAGGTGTACGCCGTGTCCATGGACTGGAAGTGGCTGTTCATCTACCCCGAGCAGGGCATCGCCACCGTCAACGAGATGGCCGCGCCGGTGGACCGCCCCATCCACTTCCGCTTCACCTCGACATCGGTGATGAACACCTTCTACGTGCCGGCACTGGCCGGCATGATCTACACGATGCCCGGCATGGAGACGCAACTGCATGCGGTCATCAACAAGGCCGGCGCCTACGACGGCCTGTCGGCCAACTACAGCGGCGCGGGCTTCTCCGACATGCGCTTCAAGTTCCACGGCCTGTCCGACGCCGACTTCGCGCGCTGGATCGAGGCCCACAAGGCCGGCGGCGGCACGCTGACCCGGGCCGAGTATCTGCAGCTGGAACAACCCAGCACCAAGGAGCCGGTGCGCCGCTTCGCCAGCGTGGAGCCGGGCCTGTGGGGCGCCATCGTCGACCGTTGCGTGGACGGCCGCAAGATGTGCGCCAGCCAGATGATGGCCATCGACGCCGCCGGCGGTGCCGGCAAGGGCGGCGTGGCCGCCACCATGCGCAGCCCCTGGCCCACGCTGGCCGGCGAGCGCCGCGAGCGCACCGTCGTCGCGGCCCTGTGCACGCCCACCAACCTCCAGGGCCTGCCGCTCGAAGCGTCGCCCCTGGACGCGCTGACGAACTGAGTCACCTCCGATGACGTCCTATCCTGAAGAACTCCACCCCGTCCTCGGCCGGCTGAGCTGGGGCGCGCTGCCGCTGCACGAGCCCATCCTGATCGCCACCTTCGCGGTGGTGGCGCTGGGTGGCGGCCTCATGCTGGCGTTGCTGACCAAGTACCGCCTGTGGGGCCACCTGTGGCGCGACTGGCTCACCAGCATCGACCACAAGAAGATCGGCATCATGTACATGGTGCTGGGCATCGTGATGCTGCTGCGCGGCTTTGCCGACGCCATCATGATGCGGGCCCACCAGGCCATGGCCTTCGGCGAGAACGCCGGCTTCCTGCCGCCGCACCACTACGACCAGATCTTCACGGCCCACGGCGTGATCATGATCTTCTTCGTCGCCATGCCGCTGGTGACGGGCTTCATGAACTACGTCGTGCCGCTGCAGATCGGCGCGCGCGACGTGGCCTTCCCGTTCCTGAACAACTTCAGCTTCTGGATGACCGCGGGTGGCGCCATCCTGATCATGGCGTCGCTGTTCATCGGCGAGTTCGCCAAGACCGGCTGGCTGGCCTACCCGCCGCTGTCCGGCATCCTGGCCAGCCCCGACGTGGGGGTGGACTACTACCTCTGGGCGCTGCAGATCGCCGGCGTCGGCACCACGCTGTCGGGCATCAACCTGATCGCCACCATCATCAAGATGCGTGCGCCCGGCATGACGATGATGAAGATGCCCGTCTTCACCTGGACGTCGCTGTGCACCAACGTGCTGATCGTCGCCACCTTCCCGGTGCTGGCTGCCACGCTGGCGTTGCTGACCGCAGACCGCTACCTCGGCACCAACTTCTTCACGAACGACCTCGGCGGCAACGCCATGCTGTACGTGAACCTGATCTGGATCTGGGGCCACCCGGAGGTCTACATCCTGATCCTGCCCATCTTCGGCATCTTCTCGGAGGTGGTGTCCACCTTCAGCCGCAAGAAGCTGTTCGGCTACGCCTCCATGGTCTATGCGACGGTGGTCATCACCATCCTGTCGTACCTGGTGTGGCTGCACCACTTCTTCACGATGGGCTCGGGCGCCAGCGTGAACAGCTTCTTCGGCATCACGACGATGATCATCTCGATCCCCACCGGGGCCAAGATCTTCAACTGGCTGTTCACCATGTACCGCGGCCGCATCCAGTTCGAGGTGCCGATGCTGTGGACCGTGGGCTTCATGGTCACCTTCGTCATCGGCGGCATGACCGGCGTGCTGCTGGCCGTGCCGGCGGCCGACTTCGTGCTGCACAACAGCCTGTTCCTGATCGCCCACTTCCACAACGTCATCATCGGCGGCGTGGTGTTCGGCATCTTCGCCGGCATCAACTACTGGTTCCCCAAGGCCTTCGGCTTCCGGCTGGACGCCTTCTGGGGCCGGGTGAGCTTCTGGTGCTGGCTGATCGGCTTCTGGGTCGCGTTCGCGCCGCTGTACGTGCTGGGCCTGATGGGCGTGACGCGCCGCGTCAGCCACTTCGACGACCCGTCGCTGCAGGTCTGGTTCGTCATCGCGGCCATCGGCGCGGCCATCATCGCGGTCGGCATTGCGGCCTTCCTGGTGCAGATCGCCGTCAGCATCAAGCGCCGCCACGCGCTGCGCGACACCACCGGCGATGTCTGGGGCGGCCGCACGCTGGAGTGGTCCACCGCCTCGCCGCCGCCGGACTACAACTTCGCCTTCACGCCCGTCGCGCACGAGATGGACGCCTGGCACGACATGAAGCAGCGCGGCGCGCAGCGCCCGCTGGCCGGCTTCGTCGCCATCCACATGCCCAGGAACACTGGCGCCGGCTTCGTCATCGCGATGCTGGCCACGCTGATGGGCTTCGCGCTGGTCTGGCACATGTACTGGATCGCCGGCGCCACCTTCCTGGCCACCGTCATCGCCGCCATCGTCCACACCTTCAACTACGACCGCGACTACCACATCGCGGCCGACGAGGTCACCCGCACCGAGGACCTGCGCACCCGCGCGCTCGGCCCGGCGGCCTGATCGGGAACCCTGCCATGACCGTGTCCCTGACTGCCCAACCCACCGGCGCCCCGGTCGTCTTCTACGACACCGGCAAGCACCACCCGCCCGGCAGCACGCTGCTGGGCTTCTGGCTCTACCTGATGAGCGACTGCCTCATCTTCGCGGTGCTGTTCGCCGTCTACGCGGTGCTGGGCCGCAACTACGCGGCCGGTCCCTCGGGGGCCGACCTGTTCGACCTGCAGCTGGTGGCGCTCAACACTGCGCTGCTGCTGTTCTCGTCCATCACCTACGGCCTCGCGATGGTGGCGATGCAGGCACGCCGCAAGGGCCAGGTGCTGGCCTGGCTGGCCGTCACCGGCCTGCTGGGGCTGGGCTTCCTGGGCATCGAGCTCTACGAGTTCGCCCACCTGCTGCACCAGGGCGCCGGCCCGCAGCGCAGCGCCTTCCTGTCCAGCTTCTTCGTGCTGGTGGGCACGCACGGGTTGCACGTGGCCTTCGGCTGCATCTGGCTGGTCACGCTGATGCTGCAGGTCCAGCGGTTGGGGCTGACGGCGCCCAACCGCCGCCGGCTGATGTGCCTGTCGATGTTCTGGCACTTCCTGGACGTCGTCTGGATCGGCGTCTTCACCTTCGTCTACCTGATGGGAGTGCTGTGATGGCCGACCACCACCACCACGATCACAACGCCGACCATGTGGACGGCGAGCAGGACTTCCACGTCAGCGTCAAGGGCTACGTCACCGGCTTCATCCTGTCGGTCATCCTGACCGCCATCCCGTTCTGGCTGGTGATGGCCAAGGTGCTGCCCAGCCCCAAGATGACCGGCTTCGTCATCCTCGGCTTCGCGGCCGTGCAGATGGTGGTGCACATGGTGTACTTCCTGCACATGAACGCCAAGGTCGAGGGCGGCTGGTCCATGCTGGCGCTGCTGTTCACGGTGGCCCTGGTGGTCATCATGCTGGCCGGCTCGGTCTGGGTGATGCATCACATGAACGCCAACATGATGCCCACGCCCGATCCCGCGGCGATGCGGAACATGTAGCCCCCGGCCCAGGGTGCTCGCAAGATGGACTGGATCCCTCTCATGCTGGTGACGTTCAAGGCGGTCGTGTTCTTCACGGGCATGTTCCTGGCCATCAAGTGGCATTACGACCAGGGCAAGAAAAAGAAGCACGACGACACCCGCCAACCCTAGGCGATCGATATGACCCGTGCCGCGCGCCTCGCGCTGATCGCCGCCACCGCCCTCGCCAGCCTGGGCTTCGTCGCGCTGGCGGTGTGGCAGTTGCAGCGGCTGGGCTGGAAGAACGACCTCATCGCGCGGGTCACGCAGCAGGCGGCCGCGGCGCCGGTATCCATGCCGCCGCCGGCCGCCTGGGCGGCGGTCGGCAAGCCCGACGAGTACCGCCGCCTGCGGGTGCAGGGGCGCTTCGAGCCGCGCGAGGCGCTGGTGCAGGCCACCACCGCGCTGGGCGGCGGCCACTGGGTGCTGGCGCCGCTGCGGCTGGCGGACGGCACGGTGGTGCTGGTCAACCGCGGCTTCGTGCCGCCCGAGCAGCGCGCGCCCGCGCGGCATGCGGTGCCTGCCGGAACGGTCGAGCTGACCGGCCTGCTGCGCCTGAGCGAGCCCGGCGGCGGGCCGCTGCGGGACAACGACCCGGCAGCGGGGCGCTGGTATTCGCGCGACGTCGCCGGCATCGCCGCACAGCTGGCGCTCGCCGGCCCGGTGGCGCCTTTCTTCATCGACGAGGCGACCGACCCCGCCGATCCGGCGCGCTGGCCCCGCCCGGGCCTGACCGTCGTGCGCTTCACCAGCAATCACGCCGTCTATGCCGCCACCTGGGCGGCGCTCGCGGCCATGGCGGCCGCCGCGGCCGGCTACCTGGTGCGCGAGGAGCGCCGCCGGTCGCGGCCCGCCGGAGCCTGACGATTGAACGCTGACCCCCTGCTGCTGGCACCCGCGGCGCCCGAGCCTGTCGCCGTCGCCCCCGAGCGCCGCGCCGGGCGTGCCAACCTGCGCCAGCTCATCGAGCTGCGCTGGCTGGCCGTGGGCGGCCAGCTCGCCACCGTGCTGGTGGTGCACCTGGGCCTGGACATCGCGCTGCCCTGGGCCGAGATGCTCAGCCTGCTGGGCATCCTGGTGGCCTTCAACCTGTTCAGCCTGTGGCGCGCGCGGCTGTCGCAACCCGTGTCGCAGATCGAGCTGTGCGTGGCGCTGCTGGTGGACGTCGGCGTGCTGACCGGCCAGCTCTATCTCGCCGGCGGCAGCGACAACCCCTTCATCTATCTCTACCTGCTGCAGGTGGCGGTGGCGTCGGTGCTGCTGCGTCCGGCCTACCTGATGGCGGTCATGCTCAGCACGGTCTGCGGCTTCGTGCTGCTGATGCAGTGGCACCGCCCGCTGCTGCTGGACCCGACCTCGCCGACCACGCTCTCGCCCAACTACCTGGGCGGCCTGCTGCTGTGCTTCCTGCTCAACGTGGCGCTGGTGAGCGTGTTCATCGTGCGCATCCACCGCAACCTGCGCCAGCGCGACGCCGAGCTGGCCGAGCTGCGGCAGCGCGCCGCCGAGGAGGTGCACATCGTGCGCATGGGCCTGCTGGCCAGCGGCGCGGCGCATGAGCTGGGCACGCCGCTGGCCACGCTGAGCGTCATCCTGGGCGACTGGGCGCACATGGCGCCGTTCGCCGCCGAGCCCGAGCTGCGCGAGGAGATCGAGGAGATGCAGCGCCAGATCCTGCGCTGCAAGGCCATCGTCACCGGCATCCTGATGTCGGCCGGCGAGATGCGCGGCGAGGCGCCGGGCCTGACAGGCCTGCAGGCCTTCATCGACCGCCTGGCCGCCGACTGGCGCGCCGCCCACCCGCAGCTCGGGCTGGCGGTGCGCTGCGAGGACCTGCCCGACATCGAGATCATCTCGGACAGCGCGCTGCAGCAGGTGGTGGCCAACCTGCTGGACAACGCCGCCGAGGCCGCGCCCGGGTCGCGGCCCACGCTGGTCGCCCGCTGCGCGGACGGCGCGACGCTGGCGCTGACCGTACTGGACGACGGCCCCGGCTTCGACCCGCAGCGCCTGCGGCATTTCGGCGAGCCCTATCAGAGCGGCAAGGGCCAGCCCGGCCGTGGCATGGGCCTGTTCCTGTCGGTCAACGTCGCCCGCACGCTGGGTGGCCGGCTGGAGGCGCGCAACCGCGACCGGCCCGGCGAGTCGGGCGGGGCCGCGGTGACCCTGACGCTGCCGCTGGCTTCGCTGCTGCCTCGACAATCTGCCCCCGATGCCCGTCCCCGCTGAAGAAGACCGTCTGCTGCTCATCGTCGAGGACGACGACAGCTTTGCCCGCACGCTGAGCCGCTCGCTGGAGCGGCGCGGCTGGCGCACCGTCCGGGCCACCGGCCTGGACGAGATGCGCCAGCTGCTGGACGCGCTGCCCGAGGACGAGGAGCTGGGCCATGCGGTGGTGGACCTGAAGCTGGCCGGCGGCGCCTCGGGCCTGGCCTGCGTGCAGGCGCTGCACGCCTGGGACCCCGAGGTGCTGATCGTCGTGCTGACCGGCTACGCCAGCATCGCCACCGCGGTGGAGGCCATCAAGCTGGGCGCCTGCCACTACCTGGCCAAGCCGGCCAACACCGACGACATCGAGGCCGCGTTCGCGCGCCGCCAGGGCGATGCCGAGGTGGAGCTCACCGAGCGCCAGACGGCCTCCATCAAGACGCTGGAATGGGAGCGCATCCACGAGACGCTGGCCGAGACCGGCTTCAACATCAGCGAGACGGCGCGGCGCCTGGGCATGCACCGGCGCACGCTGGCGCGCAAGCTGGAGAAGCAGCGGATCAAGTAGCGGGTCAAGCAGCGGATCAGGCGGCGAGCTGCGCCAGCAACTCGTAGGAGCGCCGCCGCAAGGCGTGGTCGTGCACCGCGCAGGCGACGATGAACTCGTCGGCACCCGTGCGTTCGGCCGTGGCCCGCAGGCCGGCTTGCACGGTCTGCGGCGAGCCGACGATGGACTCGCTCAGCATGCGCTCGACCTGCAGGCGCTCGGCCGGCGACCACAGCGCCTCCATGCCGGGCACCGGCTCCGGCAGCTTGCCGCGCCGGCCGCGCACCATGCCCAGGAAGCGCTGCTGCGCCGACGTGAACAGGAAGCGCGCCTCCTCGTCGGTCGGCGCCACGATGATGTTCAGCCCCACCATCGCATGCGGCGTCGGGTGCCGCGCACTGGGCCGGTAGGTGGCGCGGTAGACCTGCAGCGCCTGCATCAGCTGCTCCGGCGCGAAGTGCGACGCGAACGCATAGGGCAGGCCCAGGTAGGCCGCCAGCTGCGCGCCGTAGAGGCTGGAGCCCAGCAGCCAGATCGGCACCTCGGTGCCCTGGCCCGGCACCGCGCGCACGACCGCGTCCGCCCGCGCCGGTGCCAGGTAGGCCTGCAGCTCCAGCACGTCGTTCGGGAAGGCGTCCTCGCCGGTGCTGTCCAGGCTGCGGCGCAGCGCCCGCATGGTGGGCCGGTCGGTGCCCGGCGCGCGGCCCAGCCCCAGGTCGATGCGGCCGGGGAACAGCTCGGCCAGCGTGCCGAACTGCTCGGCGATGGTCAGTGGCGCATGGTTGGGCAGCATGATGCCGCCCGCGCCGACGCGGATGCGGGTGGATGCGGCGGCCAGTTGGCCGATCAGCACGGCGGTCGCGGAACTGGCCACGCCCTCCATGTTGTGGTGCTCGGCCACCCAGTAGCGTTGGTAGCCCAGCGGGTCGGCCAGCCGCACCAGGTCCAGGCTGTTGAGCAGCGCCTGGCGGGTGGTCTGGCCCTCGACGACGGGCGCCAGGTCGAGGATGGAGAGCGGGGGCAGGGCGGCGATGGGCATGGCGACATCTTGCCGCCCGGCGCCCGGCCCTGTCTCGGCGGGGGCTTGGGGGGTCAGAGGTCCAGCAGGGCGCGCACCAGCGCGCCGCCGTCCGGGTGGGCGCCCAGGCGCGCGCCCTGGTCGCGCATCAGCGCCAGCATGCGGCGGTGGTCGGCCAGGATGTCGCCGTAGAGCTGCTTTACGCCCTGCTGGCGCGCATGCCCGGCCAGGTGGGCGATGAGCCGCCGGCCCAGGCCGCGGCCCTGCCAGTCGTCGGCCACCGCGACGGCGAACTCCGCGCGCTGCGGGCGGCCCGGCTCGCGCACGTAGCGGGCGTCGGCCACCACCGCCCCGCCCGGGGCCAGGGCCTCGGCCACCCAGGCACGGTGCTGTTGCTGGTCCACCTCGGTCAGCAGCTTCAGCAGCGAGGGGCTCAGCTCGCGCAGGCCGATGTGGAAGCGCTTGTGGCGCGAGTCCAGCGACAGCCCGCTGAAGAAGGCCTGCGTGGCGGCGGCGTCCGCGACTGCGATCGTGCGCAGCCGCACCACCCGCCCGCCGGCCAGCGGCCAGACCTCGGCCGCCGGCCGCAGCGCAACGGCGCTGTTCACACCGCGGCCCCGGCCGGGCGCAGGTCCAGCACGGCCGGGCCCGCCAGCGCGCTGACCGTGACCGCCTCGCGGCTGCGCACCGTGAAGCACTGGCCGGGCTCCAGCACGATGTCGCGTCGGTCATGGTCGATGGTGATCCACAGCGTGCCGGAGGCGCTGCACAGGTGGGCCGCGCGGGCCTCGGGCAGGCGCGAGGTCTGGCCGCGTTGCAGCAGCAGGCGGGTGGACGTGGCGGGGGTGTTCATGGGGGGCTCCTTGCATGCCATCAGGTCATGGCGGGTGAGCCGCATGGTGCTTGCCTAAACAAGAGACGACAAACGATGATTCGGAAGGCTTCACATTCCCACAGCGCATGCCAACCAAGCCCATCGACCGCCTGCCGCCGCTGCAGCTGCTGGCCGCCTTCGAAGCCGCGGCGCGGCACCTGAGCTTCACGGCCGCGGCCGCCGAGCGCTTCGTCACGCAGTCGGCCATGAGCCGGCAGATCCGCCAGCTGGAAGACGAGCTGGGCGTGGCGCTGTTCGAGCGCCGCCACCGCGCGCTGGCGCTGACCGAAGACGGCCAGCGCCTGCATGCGGCCTGCGCCGCCGCGCTGAACAGCTTGCGCGTGGCGGTGCGCGCCGTCCGCGAGCCGCACCAGCGCCAGGTGCTGGCGCTGACGACCACGCCGGGTTTCGCGTCGCTGTGGCTGATCCCGCGGCTGACCGCCTTCACGCGCGCCCACCCGGGCATCGACGTGCGGCTGGACGCGGGCCTGGGCAACCGCAACCTCGCCAGCGAGGGCTTCGACCTGGCCATCCGCTACAGCCCCGTCGGCGCGGCGCAGGGGCAGCAGCTGTTCGCCGAGTCCATGCTGCCGGTCTGCAGCCCGCGGCTGGTGGGTGAGCTGGGCCTGCCGCTGCGCGAGCCGGCGGATCTCGCCCGCCACACGCTGCTGCACCTGGCCATGGACGGCGACAGCGCCGGCATGCCGGCCGAGTGGGAACCCTGGCTGGGCGCCTGGGGGCTGGCCGACCTGCGGCCGGCGGCCCGGCTGAGTTTTTCCAGCTATTCCGAGGCGATTGCCGCCGCCGTGGCGGGGCAGGGCGTGGCGCTGGGCCGGCGGCCGCTGGTGGACGCGCTGCTGGCGTCGGGCCAGCTGGTCACGCCGTTCGACGCCGGCATCGCGTCGGCGCGGGCCTACCGGCTCATCGTCGACCCGGCAGCCCGGTCACGTCCGGCGGTCAAGGCGTTCGAGCGGTGGCTGCTGGCCGAATGCGGTGGGGCTGGCGCACCAGGCGATCCCGCCAACGGTATTCCCAGCCCGCCAGCCCGCCGACGACAAGCGCTTCGCCGATGAGGTGCAGCATCGCGAACCCCGACGCCTCGCCCGCGAAGCGCCAGGCCATGCCGAGGCACACGCCGGCCCACGCCAGGTTGCCGGCGACCAGCACGCCCACCCGGGCGGCTGACCGTTCGCGGCGCCGCGCCAACGAGGATGAATAGCCGGCATACAGCAGGTTCACGGCGGCCATGAAGACCAGCAGCCGGTGGGGAAGCTGGTAGAGCTCGCTGAGCCAGGGGCCGAGCACCAGGACCCCGAGGCCGGCGGCCGCTGCGGCGCTGGCATCGAGCCAGAGCAGACGAGCCGGGTCCCGCATCGGACAGCGTGCCAGACTCAGCCCGCCAGCCCGGCGTAGACCTGCTGCACGTCCTCGTTGTCGTCCAGCGCGGCCAGGAAGCTCTCCACTTCCTCCAGCTGCTCGGCGCTGAGGCTGGCCGGGTCGATCGGGTTCTTCGGGCGATAGCCCAACTTGGCGCTGAGCACCTTGAAGCCGTGGTCGGGCAGCGCGCGGCTGACCAGGTCCAGGTCGGTGGGGGCGGTCAGGAACAGCGTGACGCCGTCCTCATCGGCCGGCAGCAGGTCCTGCGCGCCGGCCTCGATGGCGGCCATGTCGGCATCGGCGCCGGGCGTGGCGGGTTCGGCCTCGATCATGCCGAGGTGGTCGAAGTCCCAGCTCACCGAGCCCGGCGTGCCCTGCTGCCCCTTGCGGAACAGCACGCGCATGTCGGAGGCGGCGCGGTTCACGTTGTCGGTCAGCACCTCCACCATCACCGGCACGCGGTGCGGCGCGAAGCCCTCGTAGATGACCTGCTCGAAGTGGACGACCTCGCCGGTCAGCCCGGCGCCCTTCTTGATGGCGCGGTCCAGCGTGTCCTTGGGCATGGACACCTTACGCGCCTGCTCCACCACCAGCCGCAGCCGCGCGTTGTCCTTGGGGTCGGCGCCGTTGCGCGCCGCGATCATGATGTCCTTGGCCAGCTTGCCGAACAGCCGCCCCTTGGCATTGGCGGCGATGTCCTTGTGCTTGGCTTTCCATTGCGCGCCCATGCGGTGTCCTGTCGTTGGTTGAGTGAGCCCGGCGCGCAGGGCGGCTTCGGGCGGGGCGCTACTGTACGGGCTCAGTCCGAGCTGCCCAGCGTGGCTGCCACCTTGCGGGTCTGTCCGTTGCGCCACACGGTGAGCGTCACCTTCTCCCCGATCTGCCGCGTCTCCAGCAGCGACAGCATGTCGTCCAGGTCCGCCACCGCCTGCCCGTCGACGGCGGTGATGACGTCGCCCTGCAGGATGCGGCCGTTGCGGTCGCGCGCGAAGGGGCGCAGCCCGGCCTGCGCGGCCGGGCTGCCGTCGGCCACGTTGACCAGCAGCACGCCCTTGGGGGCGCTCAGCGCCCTGGCGAGGTTCTCCGGCCCGGCCGTCACGCCCAGCGCCGGGCGGATGAAGCGGCCGTCGCGGATCAGCCGCGGCACGATGCGGTTGACCTCGTCCACGGGGATCGCGAAGCCGATGCCGGCGCTCGCGCCGCTGGGGCTGTAGATGGCGGTGTTGACGCCGATCAGCCGGCCGGCCGAGTCCAGCAGCGGCCCGCCCGAGTTGCCGGGGTTGATGGCCGCGTCGGTCTGGATGGCGCCGCGGATGGTGCGGCGGGTCACGGACTCGATTTCTCGGTTCAGCGCCGAGACGATGCCGGTGGTCAGCGTCTGGTCCAGCCCGAAGGGGTTGCCGATGGCGTAGACCTTCTGGCCCACCTGCAAGTCGCGGCTGGCGCCCAGTTGAATCGCCGGCAGCCTGTCGCGCGGCGCCTCGATGCGCAGCACGGCGATGTCGCGGTCGGGGAAGGCGCCCACCAGCCGGGCCGGGTAGCTGCTCTGGTCGTTCAGCGTCACGGTGGCGCGGTCGCCGCCCTGGATGACGTGGAAGTTGGTGACGACGTGGCCGGCGTCGTCCCAGACGAAGCCGGTGCCGGTGCCACTGGGCTGCTCGCTGGTGCGCAGCGAGAAGAAGTCGCGCTGCACCGACAGCGTGGTGATGTGCACCACCGACGGGCTGACGCGTTTGAAGACGCTGATGTTGTTCAGCTCCTCGGCGTCCAACCCGCCGCGCGTGCTCACCGGCCGCGGGGCGGCCTTGCCCTGGGCCAGCGCGGTGGGCGGCAGGGCGGTGCTGAACAACAATGCGGTGAGAGTCAGGGTAAGCAGGCGCTGGGGCATGGCGCGATCGGCGAGGCAATGGCGAGGGTCAACATTGTGGTCACAGATGGGAGATCGACGATGAAGCGGACGTTATGGGTGCTGGCCTGGTGCCTGGCGGCCGGTGGCGCCGCTGCGCAGCCGGTGTGGAAGTGCGACCTGGGCGGCAAGGTGGTGTTCAGCGACAAGCCCTGCCCGCAGGCGGGTCAGCCGGTATCGGAGCGGGCGCTGCAGCCCAACGTGGTGGACGGCGTCAAGCCGGAGACGGTGCGCGCGGCGCTGGGCACGGCGCCGGCCTCGGCGCCGCCGCCCGCGCCTGCCGGCAACAGCTGCCCTGGCGACGGCGAGTTGCGCGGCATGGAGACGCGCGCCAACTCCACCACGCTGGGCGATGCCGAGCGTCGCTTCATGCAGGACGAGGTGCGCCGGGTGCGCCAGTGCCGCAACGGCCAGGGGCGCTACAGCGACGCCGACTGGGCCATCAGCCGCGAGGCCCAGGCCGCCCAGAGCCAGTTGAGCGACCGCGTGCGCCGCGACGCCCGCGTGCGCGCCGAGGACATGCATGCCGCCGCCGACCCCGACGAGGGCGACCGCATCGCACGCCGGCGCATCGCCGAGGAGCGCATGCAGCAGCGCCAGCAGCGCCAGTGGCAGAAGGGCCAGAATCCGGCGCCTTCTCCCCTGCCCACGCCGCTGCCTTGAACGACCGCGACATGCCCGCTGCGCTGCCGCCACGCGCCGACCGCCTGGACGCGCTGCGCGGTGCCGCCATCGTCTGGATGGCGGCCTACCACTTCGCCTTCGACCTGAACCATTTCGGCTGGATACGCCAGGACTTCTACCGCGACCCGGTCTGGACCTGGCAGCGCACCGCCATCGTCAGCCTGTTCCTGTTCTGCGCCGGGGGCGGCCAGGCGCTGGCGGTGCGGGGCGGGCAGGGCGCCGCGCGGTTCTGGCGCCGCTGGGCCCAGGTGGCCGGCTGTGCGCTGCTGGTGTCGGCGGGGTCGTGGTTCATGTTCCCGCGCAGCTGGATCAGCTTCGGCGTGCTGCACGGCATGGCCGTGATGTTGCTGCTGCTGCGCCTGGGCCTGGTGCGGCTGCCGAACCTGGTGCTGCTGGGGCTGGCCGCGCTCGCCATCGCGGCGCCGCAGCTGGTGCAGTCGCCGCTGTTCGACACCCGGGCCACCAGCTGGGTGGGCCTGGTCACCCACAAGCCCATCACCGAGGACTATGTGCCGGTGCTGCCCTGGCTGGGCGTGATGCTGCTGGGCTTCGTGGCCACCCGCGCGTGGCCGCGGCTCTGGCAGGGCGCGGCGCCGCGGCCGCTGGCGGTGCTGGGGCGCTGGTCGCTGAGCTTCTACATGCTGCACCAGCCGGTGCTCATCGGCCTGCTGATGGCCGTTCAAACCCTCCGATGAGGACGCCTTCGATGCGAAAGATGCTGCTGGCCGCCCTGGGCCTGTTCACCACGCTGGCCACCACCGCCGCCCCCTTCGTGTGGCCCAACGGCGCGCAGGCGGCCGTGAGCCTGGGCTATGACGACGGCCTGGACAGCCAGCTCGACCATGTCGTGCCGGCGCTCAACCGGCGCGGGCTGCGGGCCAGCTTCTATGTGCCCATCAACGGCCCCACGCTGCCCGGCCGCCAGGCCGAATGGAAGGCGGCCGCCGCGGCCGGTCATGAGCTGGGCAACCACAGCCTGTTCCACGGCTGCTCGGCCAGGGGGCCGGGCCGTGAATGGGTGCTGCCGCACCGCGACCTGGAGCGGCAGACGCCGGCCCAGGTGCAGGAGCAGGTGCTGGCCGCCAACACCTGGCTGCAGAGCCTGGACGGCAGGACGCAGCGCACCTTCACGCCGCCCTGCCTGGACCTGCAGGCCGGCGGGCAGGACTTCGCCACCGTGCTGCGGCCGCATTTCGTGGCCTTCCGCGCCACCGGCCCGGGGCTGGTCACCGACACCGCGGCGCTGGACCCCTATGCCATGCCGGTCTACTTCGTCGACGGCATGAGCGGGGCGCAGCTGATCGCGCTGGTGGAGCAGGCGGCGGCGCAGGGCGCGCTGGTGTCGCTGCTGTTCCACGGTGTCGGGGCCGAGCACCTGAGCGTCACCCGCGAGGCCCACGACCAGCTGCTGGACCACCTGGCCAAGCACAAGGCGCGCTTCTGGACCGACAGCTTCGTGGCCGTCATGCGGCACGCGCGCAACCAGGCGGGGCGCTGACAATACGGGCGATGAGCTCAGCCAAGTCCGTCCTGTTCGGCTTCCACGCCGTCACCGTCCGCCTCAAGACCCACCCGGCCTCCGTGGCCGAGGTGCATGTCGACCCCGCCCGGCGCGACCAGCGCATGCGCGCCTTCGTCGAGCGCGCCCGCGAGGCCGGCGCCAAGGTGGTGGAGAGCCCCGACGAGCGCCTCACCCAGCTGGCCGGCAGCCCGCGCCATCAGGGTGTCGTCGCGCGCGTGCAGGCGCTGGCCCAGCCGCATTCGCTGGACGACGTGCTGGACGCGGTGGACGGCCCGCCGCTGGTGCTGGTGCTGGACGGCGTGACCGACCCGCACAACCTGGGCGCCTGCCTGCGCGTGGCCGATGGCGCCGGGGCCCATGCGGTGCTGGCGCCCAAGGACCGCGCGGTGGGCCTGAACGCCACCGTGGCCAAGGTGGCCAGCGGCGCTGCCGAGACGGTGCCCTACCTGATGGTCACCAACCTGGCCCGCACGCTGAACGAGCTGAAGGAGCGCGACATCTGGGTGGTGGGCACCTCCGACCAGGCCGAGCGCTCCATCTACGACCTGGACTTGACCCGCCCCACGGCCTTCGTGCTGGGTGCCGAAGGCGAGGGCATGCGCCAGCTGACGGCCAAGACCTGCGACGAGCTGGTGCGCATCCCGATGGCCGGCGCGGTGGAAAGCCTGAACGTGTCGGTGGCCGCGGGCGTGTGCCTGTACGAGGCGCTGCGCCAGCGCGGCGCGGCGGGCAGCCGATAATTCTGACTACCCAGAAAAACTAGGAAGCCCCGCCATGGCCGTCATCGAAGTCAAGCACCCCCTCGTCAAGCACAAGATCGGCCTGATGCGGGAGGCCGACATCTCCACCAAGAAGTTCCGCGAGCTGACCGGCGAGGTGGCGCGCCTGCTGGCCTACGAGGCCACCGCCGACTTCCCGCTGGAAAAGACCACCATCGACTGCTGGAGCGGCCCCACCGAGGTGGACCAGATCGCCGGCCGCAAGGTCACCGTGGTGCCCATCCTGCGCGCCGGCCTGGGCATGCTGGACGGCGTGCTGGACATGGTGCCCAACGCCAAGATCAGCGTGGTGGGCCTGGCACGCGACCACGAGACGCTGCAGCCGGTGCACTACTTCGAGCGCTTCGTGGGCCAGCTGGCCGAGCGCACCGCGCTGATCGTCGACCCCATGCTGGCCACGGCCGGCTCCATGATCGCCACCATCGACCTGCTCAAGAGCAAGGGCGCCAGGGACATCCGCGCGCTGGTGCTGGTGGCCGCGCCCGAGGGCGTGAAGGCGCTGGCCGCCGCCCACCCCGACGTGCGCTGCTGGACCGCCGCCATCGACAGCCACCTGGACGCCAACGGCTACATCATCCCGGGCCTGGGCGACGCCGGCGACAAGATCTTCGGCACCAAGGAAGGGTGAACTTTCACGGCCCCGACCGTGATCCCTGCGACGGCGCCCTTGCGTCAGTACCGGCAGGCAAGCCAATTCCTGGCGAGCCACCGACCCTGATCCCAAGGAGACCGTCATGGCCACCCTCACCACTCCCACCCTCAGCCTCGGCACCACCAGCAGCGGCAAGCGCGACGTCACCGTGGCCGGCGCGATGAACTTCGATGCCGGCGACGTCGGCCGCACCTACCGGCTGGAGATCAAGCTCTACGGCGAGGACCTCGCCGGCGACAACCTGCCCGCCGGCGACAGCGGCGCCGACGACCTCATCAGCACCTACATGTGGCCGGTCGGCGGCCTGCTGATCCGTCCCTACAAGGCCGTCACCGTGCTGGCCGCCGGCAGCGTCAGCTTCTCCGAGAAGCGCGCCATCGACGTCACCAAGCTGGACGAGGACCCGGGCACCCAGATCGTCGGCTGGGCCGACATCAACACGCCCATCATCATGCCGCGCGCCGACGAGGTATATGCCCAGGTGACGCTGAGCGCCGCGCCCACGACCAAGCGGTCCGCAACGGTGCAGGCCGGCCTGGGGGTCTAGACCCAGCCCAGCGCGCCCAGCACGCCGCCACCCAGCACCATCCAGACCAGGGCGAGCCGGGTCCTGAGGGTCAGCACCACGGTGGCGGCGATCAGCGCCAGCGCGCCCCAGGGGTGCGCCTCGGCACGCAGGAAGGGCAGGGCCAGCAGCCAGCCGGTCGCGATGATGAGGCCCAGCGTCAGCGGCATCAGCCCGGCCGAGAAGGCGCGGATGCCCAGGTGCCCGCGGTGCTCGCGCATCCAGCGCGTGGCCGTCAGCGTCAGCACGGTGGACGGCAGCATGATGCCAGCCATGGATGCCGCCGCGCCGGGCAGGCCCGCCACGTTGAAGCCCAGCACGGCCACGAACAGGATGTTGGGCCCCGGCGCGGCCTGGGCCAGTGCGATGGACGAGGTGAAGCCGGCGTCCGTCAGCCAACCATGGCGGTCGACCAGGAAGCGGTGCATCTCCGGCACCGTCGAGATCGCGCCGCCGATGGACAGCAGCGACAGCGTCAGGAAGTGCAGGAACAGGCTGCCGAGGTCCGCCGGGCTCATCGCCGCAGCCTCCACCACGCGACGGCCATGCCGGCGCCGCCCAGCAGCGCCAGCACGCCGATCAGCGGCCAGCGCAACAGCCCGATCAGCACGAAGGCGGCCAGCGCGAGGGCCATGGCCAGCGGCCGGCCCAGCGGGCTGGTCAGCAGCGTGGGCAGCAGTTTGATGCCGGTGGCCAGGATCAGCCCGGCCGACACCGCCCCCATGCCGCGCAGCGCGTTGATGGCCAGCGGATGCCCGGCCAGCTGGTCGAACGCGGCCGCCAGCAGCAGCACGATGACCGCGGGTGCGGCCAGCATGCCGGCCAGCGCCGCCACCGCGCCGCGCAGGCCGAAGAAGCGGTCGCCGATCATCATCGACAGGTTGACGACGTTGGGCCCGGGCAGCACCTGGGCCACGGCCAGCATCTCGACGAACTCGTCCTTGCTCAGCCACCCCAGCCGCTCGACCAGCTCGCGCTGCGCCACCGCCAGCACGCCGCCGAAGCCCTGCAGCGCCAGGCGGGTGAAGGCCAGGAAGACCTGGCCGGGGGATGCGGGCCGGCTCACGGTCAGCGCAGGACCTTCAGCGCTTCCGGGTTGACGATGTGGGTGGGCTGGGACTTGATGAAGTTCAGCACGTTGTCGAACGCGGCATCGAAGTACAGCTCGTAGCTGTCCTGCTCGACATAGCCGATGTGCGGCGTGCAGACCGCGTTCTCCAGCCGCAGCAGCGGGTGGCCCTGCAGGATGGGTTCGCTCTCGAACACGTCGATGGCCGCCATGCCGGGCCGGCCGCGGTTCAGCGCCGACACCAGCGCGCCCTCCGTCACCAACTCGGCCCGCGAGGTGTTGACGAACAGCGCGGTGGGCTTCATGTGCGCCAGGTCCTCGGGCGTGACGAGGCCGCGCGTGCCCTCGCACAGCCGCAGGTGGACGGACAGCACGTCGGCCTCGGCGAAGAAGGCCTCGCGGCTGGGCGCGGCCTGGTGGCCGTCGGCCGCGGCCTTCAGGCGCGAGGCCTCGCTGCCCCACACCATCACCTGCATGCCGAAGGCCCGTCCGTAGCCGGCCACCAGCTGGCCGATCTTGCCGTAGCCCCAGATGCCCAGCGTCTTGCCGCGCAGCACCATGCCGACGCCGAAATTGGCCGGCATCGACGCGGCCTTCAGCCCGGCCTGCTGCCAGGCGCCATGCTTGAGGTTGCCGATGTACTGCGGCAGCCGGCGCATCGAGGCCATGATCAGCGCCCAGGTCAGCTCGGCCGGCGCGATCGGGCTGCCCACGCCCTCGGCCACGGCGATGCCCAGCCGCGTGCAGGCCTCCACGTCGATGTGGCTGCCGACGCGTCCGGTCTGGGAGATCAGCTTGAGCTTGGGGAGTTTTTCGAGCAGCTGGCGCGGGAAGGCGGTGCGCTCGCGGATCAGCACCAGCACCTCGGCGTCACGCAGCCGCACCGACAGCTGGCCGATGCCCTTGACGGTGTTGGTGAAGACCTTGGCGTTCAGGGGCTCCAATTTGGCGGCGCAGCGGAGCTTGCGCACGGCATCTTGGTAGTCGTCCAGAATGATCACGTTCATAGCCAGGGGGCATTGTGCCCCGGCCACCGCCGGCCGCAGGGTGGCTTGGCTACCATCGGTTTCCCTCAAGGAGCCCCCGATGACCCCGATCTCGATGCACGCCGCCAGCGCCCCCGTCTTCGCGAAGATGCTGGACAACATGCTGAACTGGCTGGACGCCGCCCGTGCCCATGCCGAGGCCCGCAAGTTCTCCACCGACGTCTACCTGACGCTGCGCCTGGCGCCCGACATGCTGCCCTTTGCCAGGCAGATCCAGATCGCCAGCGACGCGGCCAAGGGCTGCGTGGCCCGGCTGGGCAACCAGGAGATGCCTAAATACGAGGACAACGAGGCGACGCTGGACGAACTGGCCGAGCGCATCCGCAAGACGCGCGACTTCGTGTTGTCGGTGCCCGCCGCCGCGTTCGAGGGCAGCGAGGGCCGCGAGATCACCATCCCGCGCCGCACGGGCGAGCCGCTGAAGTTCAGCGGCATCGACTACCTGCGCCATTTCGCGCTGCCCAACTTCTATTTCCACGCCACCACGACTTACGCCTTGTTGCGCCATGCGGGCGTGCCGCTGGGCAAGGGCGACTACCTGGGGGGGTGAGCCGCCGCCGCCGGGCTGGCCTGAACCTGCCCGGGTGGGAATTGCTGCGCAAACAGCGGCCTGTTTGCTGTACCTCCCGGGGAGCTGCGGCTTGAGAATGGCGGGACGATCCGCTCAGTGCCGCCGTACACCGTATGGACATGTCGACGCCCACGCTCACCCAGACGCAAGCCATCGCCCAAGTGGAGCAATGGCTGGCTTCGGCGCGCAGTGGCCAGATGGAGTTGCCCCAGGTCATGGACGCGGCCACCAAGCTGCAGGCGGCTGGTCTGGCCGGCGCTGCGGCGCTGCTGTACCAGCACTGGGTGGTGGGCACGCCATCGCCGTTCAGGCATGTGGGCTGCTTCAACTGGGGCGCCATCCTGGGCGACCTGGGGCGCCATGTCGAGGCCGAGCAGGCCTACCGCATGGCGCTCACGATGGCGCCGGACTTCGCCCAGGCGCGCCTGAACCTGGGCCACCAGGTGGAGCACCAGGGCCGCACCGAGGAAGCGCTGGCGCACTGGCGCGCGGTCTACGACAACCCGTCGCCGGCCAGCCTGGGGGCGGAGCCGCAGGCGCTGTTGCTGCATGCGCTGAACAACGCCGCGCGACTGCTCGAGCAGCTCAAGCGCTACGACGAATCCGAAGCGCTGATGCGCCGTTCGCTGCTGCTCAACCCCCGGCAGGGCGACGTGGCGCAGCACTATGTGCACATCCGCCAGAAGCAGTGCGCCTGGCCGGTGTACGACAGCTTCGGCGACGTGACGCACAACCACCTGCTGATGAGCACGTCGCTGCTGGGCATGCTGGACGAAAGCGACGACCCGGCGCTGCAACTGCTGACGGCCCAGCGTTTCGTGCACGAGAAGGTGGCCAAGGTCACCACGCCACCGCTGCACCAGGGCCACCGCCGTGACGGCAAGATCAAGATCGGCTACCTCTCCGGCGACCTGTGCATGCATGCGGTGGGCCTGCTGACGGCCGAGCTGTACGAGCTGCACGACCGCGAGAAGTTCGAGGTCCACGCGTTCTGCTGGAGCCGGGAGGACGGCACGCCGCTACGGGCCCGCATCAAGGCCGCGCTGGACAGCCTGACGCCCATCGGCGCCATGGGCGACCGCCAGGCCGCCGGCCTGATCGCAGCCGCCGGCATCGACGTGCTGGTGGACCTGCAAGGATTGACCAGCGGCGCCCGCCCCAACATCCTGGCGCACCGGCCTGCGCCCATCCAGGTCAGCTACCTCGGCCTGCCGGCCACCTCGGCACTGCCGGGCGTGGACTGGATCCTGGCCGACCGCTTCGTGATGCCGCCCGAGCTGCTGCCGTACCACACCGAGAAGCCCATCTACCTGCCGCACTGCTACCAAGTCAGCGACCGCCAGCGGGTGGCCAATGCGCCGCCGACGCGCGCTGCCGCCGGGCTGCCCGAGCAGGGCTTCGTCTTCTGTGCGTTCAACAACAACCACAAGATGAGCGAGCCCGTCTGGCGCTGCTGGATGCGCATCCTGCGCCAGGTGCCCGGCAGCGTGCTGTGGCTGCTGGCCGACAACCCCTTCGCCAAGGCCAACCTGACCCGGGTGGCCGCCGAGGAAGGCATCACGCCCGATCGCCTGGTGTTCGCGCCGCGCGCACTGCCGGCCGACTATCTGGCCCGCTTCCAGCTGGCGGACCTGTTCCTCGACACCTTCCCCTACAACGCCGGCACCACGGCCAGCGACTGCCTGTGGATGGGCACGCCCATCCTGACGCGCGCGGGCCGGACCTACATCTCGCGCATGGCCGGCAGCCTGCTGACGGCAGTGGGCCTGCCCGACCTGATCACGACGACGATCGAGGAGTACGAGCAGCGCGCGGTGCAGATCGGCAACCAGCCGGCCCGCGCCGCGTCCTACAAGCGCTACCTCGCCGAACATGGCCGCCAGTCGCCGCTGTTTGACATTCCGGCTACCGTGCGCGATATCGAACGAGCGTTCGAGCGCCTGGCGATCGAGGCCCGCGCGAAAGCCTAAATGCCGCGTCAGCACGACCCCTTCTTCGACGGCCAGCCGCAGGCGCCGGGCCTGCGCCTGGCCGCGAACGGGGAGCCGCCCGCGCCGCCGGACCCGTTGGAGAACCTGACCAGCCAGCCCGCCGGCGACCCGCTGCTGCAGGCCCTGGCCTGGCTGACGCGCCACCATGGCAAGCCACGCTCCCCCGAGTCGCTGCGCGCCGGCGCGCCGGTGGAAGGCGCGCTGACGCCCGACGGCGCCATCCGCGTCATGCGCGAGGCGGGCTACAACGCCGGCCTGCTGCGCAAGCGCATCGACGAGATTCACGACCTGCTGCTGCCGGCCGTGCTGCTGCTCAAGGGCGGCGACGCCTGCGTGCTGGTGCGCCGGCTGGCCGACGGCCGCAACGAAGTGGTTTTCCCCGGGCCCGAGGCCGCGGCCGTGCCGGCCACCTCGGCCGAGCTGGAGCCGGA
This sequence comes from uncultured Comamonadaceae bacterium, assembly GCA_963992225.1. GTDB lineage: Bacteria > Pseudomonadota > Gammaproteobacteria > Burkholderiales > Burkholderiaceae_C > Pelomonas. Next base: position 27,140 of record CAXDTK010000007.1, read on the forward strand.
GTACAGCGGCTTCATGCTGGCGGTGTCGCCGCAGCAGCAGTCGCAGGCGCACACGCGCAATCCGGTCGACGAGCAGATCCTGCGCCCCGTCGGCCAGCATTGGCTGTGGGGCACGCTCAAGCGCTTCGTGCCTTACTACCGGTCGGCCATGGTGGCGGCAATGCTGAGCAACGTGCTGATGCTCGTCTCCGGCGTCGTCACCTCCGTCATCTACGACAAGGTCATCCCGCACCAGGCCATCGTCACGCTGTGGGCGCTGGCGGTGGGCGCCGGCATCGCGCTGCTGTTCGATCTGTTCTCTCGCCAGCTGCGCGCCCATCTCATCGACCTGGCGGGCCGCAAGGCCGACATGATCATCGGCGCCAAGCTGTTCCGCCAGACGCTGGGCGTGCGCATGGAGCACAAGCCCGGCTCCGCGGGCTCCTATGCCCATCACCTGGCGCAGATCGAGATCGTGCGCGAGTTCTTCGCCTCGGCCACGATGTCGGTGCTGACAGACCTGCCGTTCGTGGTGCTGTTCGTCGCGATGACGTTCATCATCGGCGGCCCGCTCGGCTGGGTGCTGGTGATCGCGATCCCGCTGATCCTGGTGATGACCTATGCCATCCAGGGTTACCTGCGCCAGGCCACGCGTACCAACATGACCGAGATGGCCGACCTGCAGGGCACGCTGGTCGAGGCCATCGAAGGGCTGGAAGATCTGAAGACCTCGGGCGCCGAGGGGCGCTTCCTGCGGCGCTACGAAACCAGCACGGCGATCGCGGCGGAGTCGGCGATGCGGGCGCGCAACATGTCGAGCTGGAGCTCCAACATCTCCATGACGATGCAGCAGGGCATCAACCTGGTGATGCTGGTGTGGGGCGTCTACCTGATCCAGGACGGTCTCATCACTGCTGGCGCGCTGATCGGCTCGGTGATGTTCGCCGGCCGCGCGTTGATGCCGTTGGGCAGCCTCGTCAGCCTGGCCACCCGCTACCAGGGCGCGCGTGCCGCCATGCAGTCGCTGGACCGCATGATGCAGGCGCCGACCGAACGCGACAGCGGCCGCAACTACGTGCCGCTGAACCAGTTCAACGGCCGGCTGGGGCTGCACGACGTCGGCTTCAGCTACCCCGCCGTGGGCGACGCCGCCGCGCCCAAGATCCTGAAGAACGTCACATTGAAGCTGGAGCCCGGGGAGCGCGTGGCCATCCTGGGCCGCATCGGCAGCGGGAAGTCCACCATCCTGCGCCTGCTGGCGGGGCTGTACCAGCCCACCGAGGGCATGGTGGACGTGGACGGCATCGACCTGCGCCAGCTGGACCCGGCCGAGTTCCGCTCACATGTGGGCTTTGTGTCGCAGGACCCGCGGCTGTTCCACGGCACGCTGCGCGACAACGTGCTGATGGGCCGCGCGCACATCGACGCTGCCCGCCTGGTGGAGGTGGCCCGGCTGACCGGGCTGGACCGCGTCATCGCCACCCACCCGCAGGGCTGGGACTTGCCCGTGGGCGAGTCCGGCGGGCTGCTCTCGGGCGGCCAGCGCCAGCTCGTCGCGCTGGCGCGCAGCCTCGTCACGCGGCCGCAGATCCTGCTGATGGACGAGCCCACCAGCTCGATGGACGCGCAAAGCGAGATCGCCTTCCTGCGCCAGCTGCGGGATGCCGCCGGCAACTGCACGCTGGTCGTCGTGACGCACCGGCCGGCGGTGCTGGAGCTGGTGTCGCGCGTCATCGTCGTCGACAACGGCCGCATGGTGCTGGACGGCCCGCGCGACCAGGTGCTCGCCGCCCTGTCCGGCGTGCGGCCGGCGCAGCCGCAGGCGGCCGCAGCGGCCGACGCCGGCAACCTCCATATGCATCCGTCGGCCCAGCCGGTGCAGCGCTCCGCGTCCGTCTAGGCCATGGCAAGCAATGACAAGTTGGCCCTGAGCCGGCAGGAAAGCGTGTTCGTCACCGGGCTGGAGGGCGCCCAGCTCGACGAGCCGCTGCCGCGCGCCACATGGGTGCTTTACCTGCTGCTGGCGGCCGTCGTCACCGCCATCGCCTGGGCGTCGCTGGCCCATGTGGACGAGGTGACCCGCAGCGATGGCCGCATCGTGCCCGATGGCCGCGAGCAGGTCATTGCCAGCCTGGACAGCGGCATCCTGCGCGAGCTGCATGTGCGCGAGGGACAGGAGGTGCAGGCCGGCCAGGAGCTCGCGCAACTGGACCCCACCCGCGTCGAGGCGTCGCAGAACGAGGGCCAGGCCAAGCGCATCGCGCTGAAGGCCCAGGCGGCCCGGCTGACGGCCGAGGCCGGCGCGCGCGCGCTGAAGTTCCCGCCCGAGGTGCTGGCGGTGCCCAGCCTCGTCGAGGCGGAGACCGAGGCCTACGAGGCGCGCCGCCGCCTGCTGGACGAGGCCGTCAGCGCCATCGGCCGTAGCGCCGGGTTGCTGGCCCGCGAGCAGCGCCTGGCGCAGGACATGTCGGCCCGGGGCCTGATGTCCGACGTCGAGGTGATGCGGCTGAACCGCCAGGTCAACGAGCTGCAGCAGCAGCGCAACGAGCGCATCAGCCGCTTCCGTCAGGAAGCCAGCAGCGAGCTCGTGCGCGTGCAGAACGAGCTGACGCAGCTGGACGAACAGATGGTGGTGCGCCAGGACGCCATGCAGCGCACGGTGCTGAAGTCGCCGGTGCATGGCGTCGTGAAGAACATCCGCGTCAACACCGTGGGCGGCGTGGTCACGACGGGGGCGCCGGTCATGGAGATCTCGCCCATCGGGCCGCGTGTGCGGGTGGAGGCGCGCATCAAGCCCAAGGACATCGGCTTCCTGCGCGTCGGCCAGACCGCCGAGATCCGGCTGAACGGCTACGACTTCAACGTCTACGGCGGGCTGGAAGGCAAGATCGAGTACATCAGCCCCGACGCGATGGGCGACACCGAGAAGGGCAACGAAGGCGCCTACTACCGCGTGCTGGTCTCCGCCGATCGCAACAACACGCAGTTCAAGGGCAAGCCGCTGCCGGTGATCCCGGGCATGCAGGCGACGGTCGACATCCGCACGGGCGAGCGCTCGGTGCTCAGCTACCTGCTGCGGCCGATGATGAAATCACGCGAAGCGCTGCGCGAGCGGTAATGGCCGACTGGCGGCCCGCTTTTCCGGGTTTTGCCGCCAGGGGTGCGATGGTCTAGTGACAGGGCCATGCTGTACCCCTTCCGCCCCCTCCTGATCTGCGGCCTCGCCGCCACGCTGCTCGTCCAGAGCCCTGTCGCGCTGGCGCAGGCGCGTCCGTCCAAGCCCGCTGTGGCGCAGGCCGCCGAGGCACCCGCCTCGCAGGGCCGCTGCAACGAGGACGATGCCGGCCTCTCGCGCATGGGCCGCGACATGACGGCGCTGGATACCCAGAGCGACGACCCACGCGCCGCCCTGCAGTCGCTGGTGGACATGACGCTGGCGCGCAGCAAGGGTCTGGGCGCCGTGCGGCTGCTGGCCGACGCGGCCCGCTCGGACGTCGAGGAAACGCGTGCGCTGGGCATGCCCACCGCCACGCTGAACATCGGCATCAACGGCATCCACCAGGCGGTCGGCTCGGCGGGGGCAGGGCGCGGGCAGGTGGGCGCCACGCTGAGCGCGGGCATGCCGGTCTGGGACTTCGGACGCATCGCCAAGCTCACCGACTGGCGAAAGGAGCTGGCCGAGGTGGCCGCGCAGGGCCAGCGCAGCGCCGAGGAGCAGCTGTCGCTGACCGTCGTCACCACCGCCCTGGACCGCAGCCGCTACGTGCTGCAGGGTCAGGTCTATGCGCAATATGTGCGCAAGATGGCCTGCCTGGTGGACGCGCTGGAGATCATCACCAAGGCCGACCGCGGCCGCGCCAGTGAGCTGGTGCAGGCGCAGAAGAGCCTGCAGCAGGCCGACCTGTCGCTGGAGCAGACGATGTCGGCGCTGCGCCAGACCGAGGTGCGCATGAAGCGCCTGGTGGGTGAGCCGCTGCCGCCGGCCATCGGCATGTCGGCTGCGCTGTCGGTGCTGCCGGACCTGGAGCAGATGAAAAGCGACATCTTGCTGGGCGCCGACATCGCGCAGGCCGAGGCCCAGGCGCGCTCGCAGCGCAATTTCGCGGAGTCCGTCATCGCGGGCCAGAAGCCCACGGTCAGCGTCACCGGCAGCGCCAGCGCGCTGTATCGCAGCGGCGCGCTGCCCGGCGAGGCCCGCTCCACCGACGTGGGCGCCGGCGTGTCCGTCACCATCCCCATCTTGCAGCCGGGTGCCCAGGCCCAGGCCAATGCCGCCGTGCAGCGTTACCGCGCCACCGTCATGCAACGCGACGAAACCATCGAGGCCAAGCGCTACCGCCTGCTCGAGATGAACGAGATGGGCTCGTCGGCGCTGGACCGCGCTCGGCGCATCGTCGAGATCCTGCGCAACAGCGACCGCGTGCGTGCTTCTACGCTGCAGCAATGGCAGCAACTGGGCCGGCGCTCGCTGTTCGACGTGATGGGCGCCGAGAGCGACTACTACTCGATGCGCATCGCCCACGTGAACGCCTTGTTCGACGCCCAGCAGATCGCCGCGATGATGTGGTCGATGGGTCGGGGAGTGACGACGCCGTTGCGCTGAGGGGGCCGCTGCGCGACGATCCCTGGATGAGCGTGCTGCTGGAGTTGATGCAAGAACACGCGCGTTTCGCGCTGCCCGGACTGCGCCGGGATCTCGAACGCTTCGGGACGGCCTGGCTGGCCGAGGCCGAAGACCTGGTCGCCACGTTCTACCCACAGTCGTCGTTGCAGCGTGAAGCGCTGCGCGCGTATGGCCGCTTCACGATCGATACGATGCGCCGTCAGCGGCGCTTCGAGCAGCTCGGTCGGTATGAGGCTCGGCCGCCAGCCGGGACGGCGGGAGCGCTCGACGAACAGCGCCGGCAGCAGGACTACCTGCCCGGCTTGCTGCTGTCACACTACCTGTGGCCGCAGCATTACCAGCAGCTCTGCTTCTTCCGTGAGTCTTTCGTGCCGCGTCTGGTCCAGGCGCGAAGCGGGCGGTTGCTGGAGGTGGGCATTGGCAGCGGGCTGTTCATGCGCTTGGCCCTGCAGGCGCTGCCGGCGGCGCGCGGACTGGGACTGGACCTCAGCGAGACTGCGCTGGCCTTCAGCCGCCGGCACGCAGCACGCTACGGTCTGTCGGGGCGCTTCGAAGCGCGGCATCACGACCTGCTGCAGGCGCCTCTGGCCGAGCACTTCGATGCGCTGATCTGCGTCGAGGTGCTCGAGCACCTGGAAAAGCCGGAGTCACTGCTGCGCGCACTGCGCCGGCAGGTCGAGCCAAGCGCCTATGTCTTCGTCAGCGCCGCGCTAAATGCCGCGGACATCGACCATGTCCACCTGTACCGCGAGCCCGGGGCGGTGCTCCGGCAGGTGGAGGCGGCGGGTTTCCGCGTCGAGGCCGCGCGACTGTCAGAGGGCCGCGCGCAGGGCCCGGCTGGCGTCCCGGTGCCGGCCGTGTTAGCCCTGATAATGCGGCCGAGCGAGGTAAGCACTTGAACTTGAACGAACAGACTTTGAACGGCGAATTTGTCGATCTGGTGCCATTGCGGATGGACGACGCCGAACTGACCTTTCGCTGGCGTCAGGGCGCGCGCGCGGCACATCTGAATCGCGGCGCGGCGGATATCGGACAACAGGCCGCCTGGATCGCTGCACGGCCGACCTCGGAATACAATTTCATCATCCGGCTCAAAGACGGGCGTCCGGTCGGCATGCTGGCATTGTGCGGGATCGACGACCTGCACCGGCATGCCGAATCAGGACGGTTTCTCATCGGCGATGAGGAAGCGGTCAAAGGCATTCCCGCCGCGGTGGAAGCCATGAAAATGCTCTATGAGCTGGCGTTTGATCGGCTCAAGTTGACGCGGGTATTCGGTACCATCGCCGCCGACAACAAACTGATGATCAAGTGGCAGAAATTCCTCGGCATGAAGGAGGAAGGTCGCTTGCGCAATCACTATTTCATCAACGGGCATTTTCAGGACTGCGTGATGCTCGGCATTCTCGAACACGAATATCGGGACATGGCCCTGCCGCGCATGACGTCCTTGATTGCCGCTGGGCGCAAGAGCGCGGCGGCTGGAACCAAGACAGGAGAAAACGAGTGAGTAGCAAAGAACAAGAAGTCCTTGACGCGATCTATCAGTCGCTGCAGACGCTCAATGAGGAGCGCGCGGCCGACGACCAGATCGAGATCGGCCCCGATACCTGCCTTTTCGGCGAAGGTTCCGACCTGGACTCGCTGTCGTTGGTCTCCGTCATCGTCGACCTGGAGACGCTGGTGACCGACAAGTTCGGCCGCACCATCAGCCTCACCGACGACAAGGCCATGAACCACGAGCCGGTGCCCTTCACCGACGTGACGGCCCTGAAGAACTACATCCTCTTCCTGCTGGAGGAGTGAAATGAGCCTGTACGCCGACAAGATCGTGCTGATCACGGGCGCCCGCCGCGGCGTGGGCGCGCTATTGACCGAGCATTTTCTGAATCAGGGCGCCACCGTCATCGGCTTCAGCCGCCATGCCGATGGCGAGGCGCGCGAGCGCTACACGGCCGTCGAGGTGGACATCGGTGATGCCGATTCGGTCTCCAAGGCCTTCGAGCAGGTGCGCAAGCAATTCGGCCGTGTCGACATCGTCGTCAACAACGCCGCGGTGCTGACCTCGCAGTACGTGATGATCATGCCGCCCGGGGCTGCCAAGAGCATGTTGGACGCCAACATCTTCGGCACCTTCCTCGTCTCGCGCGAGGCGGCCAAGCTGATGCGCAAGAGCAAGTGGGGCCGCATCATCAACATCGGGTCCATGGCCGCGAGCCTGGAGCCGATCGGTGACTCGGTCTATGCGGCGACCAAGGCGGCCGTGAGTACGCTGGCCAATGTGATGGCCAAGGAATTCGCGCCGATGAACGTCACCTGCAACACCTTGGGCATCACGGCGATCTCGACCGACATGCTCGATCAACTGCCGAAGGACAAGATCAACGCCGTCATCGCCGGCCTGCCGCTGCCGCGTTACGCGGTCGCGGACGACATCTTCAACGTCGTCGATTTCTTCGCCTCCGAGCGCAGCGGCTACATCACCGCGCAGACCGTCTTCCTGGGTGGTGTCAACTGACATGAGGGCAGCAGTCGAGCACCTGCTGGGCGGAGCGCTGCGCCGCGTCACCAATGCCGACCTGCACTCCAACACCTACCTGCTGGCTGATCCGTCTGGCAGCGGCGACTGCGTCGTCGTCGACGCCGGGCTGGATCATGCCCAAGTCGACGCGGCGCTGGCGGATAGCGGCTGGACGCCACGTGCCGTGCTTTGCACGCATGGCCACTTTGATCATGTCGGCGGCGCGGCTCGCCTGCAGGAGCGCTTCGGTGTGCCGGTGCACCTGCTCGCGGCCGACCTGAAGCTGGCCAAGCTCAGCAATTTCATGATGGCCGCCTTCAAGCTGAAAACGCGCATCGCCCTGCCGGCGTTCGATCTCCTCGGCGGCGACGCGGCTGTGGTCGAGGCGGCCGGCCGCCGCTTCACGTTCCATGCGCTGCCGGGCCACACGCCGGGCAGCGCAGGCATCGCTGTCGATGGCCTGCTGTTCTCGGGCGACACGCTCTACGCGCGCCGCACCGCGCTGTCCAAGCTGCCCGGGGAAGATCACGACCGCCTGCGGGCCTCGTTGAACAAGCTTTTCTCCTGGGTGGACGAGGGCGTGCTGGTGCTGCCCGGCCACGGCGGCAGTGCCACCATCCGCGAGATCCTGGACCACAACGAGGCGCTGCGCGCCTTCATGAGCCTGGCTCAGCCCGCCTGAGCCCTTTGTCGAACTGCTTCGCATGACTGTGCTGAATCCCCACCTGCCCGCCGTGTCCATCATCGGTGTCGGTCACCACCTGCCCGAGCATTTCGAGGACAACGAGACGCTTTGCCGCCACCTCGACGTGACGCCGGAATGGATCCTCGAGAAGATCGGCATCGAACGCCGCTACATCGCGGCCCCAGAAGACACCGCCTGGGGCTATGCCGTCAACGCCGCGCGTCACGCGCTGGCCATGGCCGGCATCGAAGCGTCGCAGCTCGGTCTCATCGTTTGCTGCACCTTCTCGGGTGATTACCAGTTCCCGCCGTTGTCAGCCAAGGTTTCGCACGAGCTCGGCGCGAAGTCGGCGCAGATCTTCGATCTGCAGGCCAACTGCTCTGGCTTCGTCGCCGGTCTCACGACCGCGTCTGATCGCATGCGCGTCGACCCTGACGTCGGCTATGCCCTGGTCATCGGCGTCGAGCTGTGCAGCCGCTACATCGACCGCAAGGATGTGAACACGGCCGTCTACATTGCCGACGGCGCCGGGGCCGCCGTGTTGGGCCCCGCAAGCGCGGGGCAGGGCATCCAGGCATCGGCCTTCCATACCGACGCCTCCAACTACGACTCGGTGCGGTTGCGTGGTGGCGGTGCCGGCTTCGCGAACAACGGCCGGCCATTTGACGCCGCCGTGGACCTGATGGAAATGAACGGCATCGCCACCTGGCGCCAGGCCATCACGCACCTGCCGCCGACGATCCGCAAGGCCTGCGCCAAGGCGGGGGTCGACGTGAAGGCGCTCGACTTCATGATCTTCCACCAGGCCAACCTGCGCCTCATCGAGTACGTCGTGCGCAAGATGGGCCTGTCGATGGACAAGACCTACACCAACGTCGCCCGCATCGGCAACACCGGCTCGGCGTCTGTCGCCATCGCGCTGAGCGAGGCCCAGCGCCAAGGGCTGCTCAAGTCCGGCGACCTCGTCGCCTTCGCCGGTGTCGGCGCCGGCTTCAACTTTGCCTCCAGCGTCTGGCGCTGGACACTGGATGCCACCGAATGACCGTGTTTGCCGATTTCGACGCGGTTCGCGAGGGTGACGCCGAATCGCTGACCAAGACCATCACCGACGCCGACATCCGTCGCTTCGTCGAACTGACGGGAGACGACAACCCGCTGCATGTGGACGCCGGCTACGCCGCCGAAACCTCGTTCAAGGAGATCGTGGTCCACGGCATGCTGGGCGCGTCCTTCATCTCGACGGTCATCGGCACCAAGCTGCCCGGGCCCGGCGCGCTGTGGGTATCGCAGGCGATGGACTTCAACCTGCCGGTGCGGCTGGGCGACACGCTGACCGTCACCTGTACCGTGCTGAAGAAGCATGCACGCGACCGGCTGCTGGAGCTGGATACGCGCATCACCAACCAGCACGGCCAGGTCGTGCTGTCGGGCGGTGGCAAGGTCAAGCTGCTGGAGCCCCCCAAGTCCAAGGGCGAGGCGCTGCAGGCGGCGCTGAAGGTCGCCATCGTCACCGGCGGCGCGGGCGGCATCGGACGTGCCATCTGCGAGAAGCTGGCCGCGGACGGCCATGCGGTAGTCGTCAACTACCACTCGGGGGCCGAGCGGGCGCAGGCGGTGGTGGCACGCATCACCGAGGCCGGCGGCCGTGCGGTGGCGGTGCAGGCCGATGCGGCCGACGCGGCGGGTGCGGCCAGGCTGGTGCAGGAGGCGGTAAAGCGCTTCGGCGGCGTGACGGTGCTCGTCAACGCTGCGTCGCCGCGCATCGTGGCGCGCAACGTCGACGAACTCGCATGGAGCGACATCCAGCAGCAGCTGGACGTGCAGCTCAAGAGTGCGCTGCTGATGATCCAGGCCTGCAAGCCGGCCATGGTGTCGGCCGGCGGCGGTCGCGTGATCTCCATCGGCTCGCAGTCCTGGGACGGCGCGCCGGTGGCCGGCTGGACGGCCTATGCGCTGGCCAAGGGCGCGCTGTCGACGCTGACGCGCTACCTGGCCGCGGAGCTGGGCCCGCAGGGCATCACCGTCAACCTGGTGTCGCCGGGCATGACGAACACGGCCTTCATCGCCAACGTGTCCGAAAAACAGCAGCTGATGGCCGCGCGCCAGACGCCTCTGCGCCGCCTGGCCGAGCCCGAGGACACGGCTGGTGCGGTGGCCTACCTGGCGTCCGAGCAGGCTGCCTACGTGACGGGCCAGAACCTGCGCGTCAATGGTGGGGGCTCGATGGCATGGTGACGAGCGACGCAAGCGCCCTGGCCACGCTGGCCCGCGCCGATGCGCCCATGGTCGAGGTGCTGCAGGCACTCAAGACCTTGGATGCCAGCAACGCCGGGTTCCGCACCTTGAAGGTCGGCATCGCCGCCAACGTGACGGTCGACCTGCTGGGCACCTATCTGCGTCGCCATGCCTACGCGGCCGGCGTGCGATTGCAGGTGGCCAAGGGCAACTACGACGACCTCGTCGGTGACGCGCAGGGCCACGCGGCCGCGGGCGTCGACCTGCTGGTCATCATGCCGTTCTTCGACAACCTTCAGCCGGGCTGGGAAACACAGCTGGAGACGCTGGATGCCGGCACCCGCATCGCCGCGCAGGCCGACTACCTGAACCGCCTGGAACTGGCGCTGCAGGCCGCCAAGGCGGTGCCACAGGTGCTGCTGTTTGGCGGTCACTTGATGCATCCGGCCGTCGGCGCACGCAGTGTGCAGCAGGCGGCGCTGGACGCCTTCAACGACGGTCTGGCCGACGTCGCGGCGCGTCATCCGCAGGTCAGGCTTGTGCAAACTGCCGGCCTGTTGGCGCGTTTCGGCGCCGCGCGAGCCTTCGACGCGCGCTTCTACTTCCGCGCCAAGGCACCGTATGCGGCGGGCTTCGTGGATCAGCTAGCGCTGGCCGCCGCGGCTGCCACGCGCCGCTTCGGCACACAGTTCCACAAGGTGCTGGTGCTGGACTGCGACAACAGCCTGTGGGGCGGCATCGTCGGCGAGGACGGGCTGGACGGCATCCAGCTGGACCGTTACAGCTACCCCGGCAACATCTTCTGGACCGTGCAGCAGCAGTTCAAGGCGCTGGAGGCTCAAGGCGTGCTGCTGTGCCTGAACAGCAAGAACAACCCAGCCGACGTGGACGAAGTGCTGGCCAAACACCCGCAAATGGTGCTGCGCGACGCGCAGCTGGTGGCCAAGAAGGTGAACTGGACCGACAAGCCCAGCAACCTGCGCGCGCTGGCCGCCGAGTTGAACCTGGGCCTGGACAGTTTTGTCTTCATCGACGACTCGACCTTCGAGATCGAGGCCGTGCGCGAGCAGCTGCCGCAGGTGCGCGTGTTCCAGGTGCCCAAGGCGCTGCAGGACTATCCGGCTCTCGTGCGCGACGAGATCGCGCCGCTGTTCACCGCGGGTGGCGTCAGCGCCGAGAGCCGCGGCAAGACCGAGCAGTACCGCGCCCTGGCGCAGGCCGCCGAGGCACGCGCCGGCTTCGCGAGCCAGGAGGACTACCTGCGCTCGCTGGGCCTTGCCGTCACGCTCAAGCGCAACGACCAGGCGCAGCTGCCGCGCATCACCGAGCTGATGGCCAAGTCCAACCAGTTCAACTTGACGACCGAGCGGTTGCAGGCGGGTGATCTGGCCACGTTGATGGCGCGACCCGATGCGACGGTCTATTCCTTTGCGGTCAGCGACCGGCTGGCCGACCACGGCCTGACCGGTGTGCTCATCACCGAGGCCGACGCCGAGGATGCCGGCGCGACCCGCGTGCATTCCTTTCTGATGAGCTGTCGCGTCATCGGGCGCGGCATCGAATTCGCGGTGTGGCGCGCGGTGGTGGCCGATGCGTTGGCGCACGGAAAACAGCGGCTGAGGGCGGCGTATCGCCCGACCGCCAAGAATGCCCAGGTGGCAGACTTCTACGATCGACTGGGGCTGCAGCTGTCTTCCGAGGCAGCCGACGGGTCCCGTTTCTATACCGCCGAGCTGGCCACTGTGCAGCTCGCTGAAAGTGCTTGGGTGGAGTTGCGTAATGGTTGACAAGACGTTGGTGAAGCAGGTGATGGCCTCGGTGCTGGAGGTGGACGAGTCCACCATTGGCGAGGACGCCAGCATGGACAACATCGAGGGCTGGGACTCGCTGAAGCAGATGAACCTCGTGCTGGCGCTGGAGGAGAGCTTCGGCGTGTCCATCCCCGACGAAGATGCTGGCAACGCGACGTCGTTCAAGCTGATCTGCCTGGTCCTCGAAGAACAGCTGGCCTGACCATGCAATGGCTGCTCGATCGATTCGCCGGGGCTGATCCGGCGCTGAAGGCCTTCGTTCACAAGGGCCAAGTCTTCACCTACGGCCAGATGTCGGCGCGCATCGCCGAGTTCACGGCCGAACTGCGCAAGCGGGGTGTCCAGCCCGGCGAGACCGTTGTCGTGCTGGCGGACTACGCGCCGGACGTGTTCTGCATGATCCTGGCACTGGCATCGCTGAAGGCGTTGGTGGTGCCGATGACGCGCGGCTCGGTCATCGAGGAGGGCGAGGCCCTCGCGATCTCCGGTTGCGATCACGCCATCGACTTCGCGCCCGACGGCCTGAGCTGGACGCTCAGGGCGCACAAGGTGCCCGTCAGCAATCCCATGCTCGACGAATTCCGCGCCAGCGGCAAGGCGGGGCTGATCCTGTTCTCGTCGGGCTCGACCGGCAAGCCCAAGGGCATGCTGCACGACTTCGAGCGCGTGATGGAGAAGTTCCTGGTGCAGCGCGCGCCGGTCGTGGCCATTCCGTTCCTGATGCTGGACCACTTCGGTGGCATCAACACCATCCTGGCCATCACGGCCAGCCTCGGCACCGTCGTGACGGCGGAGGACCGCGCCATCGCGACGATCTGTGCGGCCATCCAGAACCACAAGGTGGAGCTGCTGCCCACCACGCCGTCCTTCCTGACGTTGCTGGCCGCCACGGACCTTGCCCAGCGCTACGACCTGTCGTCGCTGAAGCGCATCACCTACGGTACCGAGACCATGCCGCAGGCGACGCTGGACCGCATCCGCGCGCGCTTCCCCGGCGTGGAGCTTCAGCAGACCTACGGCCTGTCGGAAGTGGGCGTGCTGCGCTCGCAGTCGCGGCCCGACGGTTCGCTGTGGGTGCGCATCGGCGGATCCGGCTTCGAGACGCAGGTGCGCGACGGCATCCTGTGGATACGCTCGGACTACCGCATGGTGGGCTATCTGAACGCGCCCTCGGGCTTCGATGCCGAAGGCTGGTTCAACACGCAGGACCGCGTCGAGGTCGACGGCGACTACTTCCGCATCCTGGGCCGGGTGACGGACCTCATCAACGTCGGCGGCCAGAAGGTCTATCCAGCCGAGGTGGAGGACGTGATCCTGGCGCAGCCCAACATTGCCGACGTGGTGGTGGTGGGCGAGAAGCACGCGCTTCTGGGCCAGATCGTGGTTGCCAAGATCGCGTTGCACGACCCGGAGCCGCTGGCCGAACTGCGGCTGCGCATCCGCAAGGCCTGCCTGGCCAGGTTGACGGCGTACAAGGTGCCGGCCAAGGTCGAGATGCTGGATCAGGAAATCTACTCGGCACGTTTCAAGAAGATGCGGCGCTGAACCGGCGTTAATTTGGTGCGGACAGGGGGTGGCTCGCCCCACAATTGGCGGGAATCAGAGAATGTCCCCCATGTCCATCGATCACTGCAAAATCCTAGACCTGCCCAAGATCCATGATCCGCGCGGCAACCTGACCTTCATCGAAGGCGGGGTCCACGTCCCGTTCGACATCGAGCGCGTCTACTACTTGTACGACGTGCCCGGCGGCTCCGAGCGCGGCGGCCACGCGCACAAGGCGTTGCAGCAATGCATCGTCGCGATGTCGGGCAGCTTCGACGTCGTCCTCGACGACGGCAAGGGCAAGAAGCGCGTCCACCTGAACCGCTCCTACCACGGCCTCTACGTCTGCCCGATGATCTGGCGCGAGCTGGACAACTTCTCCTCCGGTGCCGTCTGCATGGTGCTCGCGTCCAACCGCTACAGCGAGGACGACTACTACCGCGACTACGCCGAGTTCATGCGCGCGAGGTGGAGCAAGTGAGCGTGCCCGCCCCCATCCCCTTCCTGGACCTCAAGCGGCTGAACGCCGCCTACGACGACGCCATCCGGGCCGGCATCGACCGCGTCATTGACTCCGGCTGGTACATCCTCGGCGAGGAAGTTGCCGCCTTCGAGCGCGAGTTCGCCGCCTATTGCGAGGCGCGGCACTGCATCGGCGTGGCCGACGGCCTCGACGCACTGGCGCTGATCCTGCGGGCCTACGACATCGGCGCGGGCGACGAGGTGCTCGTGCCCTCCAACACCTTCATCGCCACCTGGCTGGCCGTCAGCCAGGCCGGTGCGATGCCGGTGCCGGTGGAGCCCGACCCCCGCACGCACAACATCGACCCGGCGCGGCTGGAAGCCGCCATCACACCGCGGACGAAGGCCATCATGCCGGTGCACCTGTACGGCCAGCCGGCCGACATGGCGCCGCTGCTGGACGTGGCGCGGCGGCATGGCCTGAAAGTCATCGAGGACGCCGCGCAGGCGCATGGCGCCCGCTACCGGGGCCGGCGCGCCGGCAGCCTGGGCGATGCGGCCGGCTTCAGCTTCTATCCGGGCAAGAACCTGGGGGCGATGGGCGACGGCGGGGCCATCACGACGAACGACGACGCGCTGGCTGCCAAGCTGCGCATGCTGCGCAACTACGGCTCCAGCATCAAGTACAAGCACGAGATGGCTGGCGTGAACTCGCGGTTGGACGAGATGCAGGCGGCGGTACTGCGGGCCAAGCTGCCGTCGCTGGACGCCGACAACACTGCCCGCCGACGCATCGCTGCGGCCTACCTGGACGCCCTGCAAGGGCTGCCGCTGCAACTGCCGCAGGTGGTCGACGGCGCCGAGCCGGTGTGGCACCTGATGGTCGTCGGCACCGACCGGCGCCCGGCCCTCCAGTCCGCGCTGACAGCCGCCGGCATCGGCCATCTCGTGCATTACCCCATCGCCTGCCACCAGCAGCAGGCGTACGCCGACCTCGCCTGGCCGGTGCTGCCCATCGCCGAGGCGCTGCAGCACCAGGTGCTCAGCCTGCCCATCGCGCCGTACATGAGCATCGATGACGTTGCCCGCGTGGCCGCCGTCATCCGGCAGGCGCTCTGCTGACGCCATGCGCTTCACCACGCTGGTGCCGGCCTACAAGCCCAAGTACCTCATTGAACTGCTGGCCGCACTGCGCCACCAAACGGTCAAGCCGGCCAAGGTCATCATCTCCGACGACAGCCCGGATCAGGCATTCGTGGCGGCGTTGACCGACACGCCCGTGGGCCACATGGTGTCGGACCTGAACCTGGAGGTCGTCCCCGGCCCGCGCACCGGCGCGTATGACAACTTCCGCGCGTTGCTGCAGCGGTATGCCGGCCAGACCGAACTGTTCCACCTGCTGCTGGACGACGACATCCCTTACCCCACCTTCTACGAGCGCCATCTTGCAGCGCACGAGCAGGGGCGCATGGCCTGCGCCGTCAGCCGCCGCTGGACGGCGCTGGAATCCGGCCTGCCGACGCGGGACTTGCCGGTGCCGGCCGCCGTGTCGACGCACCCGCAGCGCATGCTGTCGCTGGATGCACCGCTGCTGTTCGCACACACGGCGGGGCTCAGTGGCAACTGGCTGGGCGAGTTCTCGAACGCCACCTTCCGCGCCGACATGGCCCCGTTGCTGGACGACCCCAGCCTCGACGGCATCTGCTACACGGGTCTTGAAGACCTGGGCGCCTTCCTGAAGGCCAGCCTGGTGGCGCCGCTGGGCTACATCAACGAGCACCTGGGCTTCTTCCGCACCAGTGCCGCGCAGCACTCCGCCGACCCCATGGGCCGGCCGATGAAGCTGGCCCACCTGGCCTACATCGCGCTGACCCTGTCGGGCCGGCGACTGGGCCAGTTGGACGCCAAGGCGGCGCAGGCCAACCTGGCGCGCCTGTGCCCGCTCATCGTCGAGCGTTACGGTACCCAGGCCGACATGGCCGGGATGTGCGCGGCGATGCCGGCGCTCGCCGTGGGCGGCGAGGCAGCCGAGGCCGAGTTCCTGGCCTTGTGGCAGGTGTACAGCGGCGCCGCGGCGCGCCGCGCGTTGCCGCCGCTGGCGTAAGGGCAGGGCGCATGGCTGACGGAGAACAGCGGCTGAGCGAGTTCCTGCAGGCCGAGCGTGCGTTGGCCGAGAGCAACCACCAGCGCCTGGCCGCGCTGTACGACCGGCCGTTCGAGACCCTGTCCAGGGACAACGTCGCCATCACCGGTGTCGACGGCTGGCAGTTCATCAGCAATGGCAGCAACCACTGGGAACAGCAGTATCTGGGCCAGTTGCGGCTGGCGCCGCCGGCCGTGGCCGAATGGCAGCAGGTGTTCGAGCGGCGGCTGGCCGCGTCGGCCGCCATCGGCGCGCGCTTCGCGCACCTGGTGGTGCCGGAGAAGCAGTCCATCTTCCCCGAGGCGCGCTGGCCCGGCGGCGCGCCGGTCGTGGGCGAACGCCCCGTCCAGCAACTGATGGCGGCGGTGCCGCAGGGTCTGGTCTATCCGCTGGCGCAACTGCGCGCCGAGTCCTGGCGCGCCGAGCTGGCCTTCCGGGGCAACAGCCACTGGTGTGTCAGCGGCAGCTGGTTCGGCTTCGCGGCGCTGATGAGCCGCCTGTGGCCGGAGCGCCGCTTCGATTTCACCCACGTGCCGCTCGGGCGGGCCTGGTGGCGGCACGACCTGCTGCTGAAGTACATCGACGAGGTCTGCCACGAGAGCGTCATCGGCATCGCGCGGCCGGCGCCGCCGGCGTATGACAACCGCCTGCTGGCCACCACGGGTGCCCACGTGGGCAACCACTACGTGCTGCAGAACCCCGCCGCACCGTACCAGGAGGCGGTGGTCGTGTTCGGCGACAGCTATTCCTACGACATCGGCTTTGCCGACCTGCTCGCGGCCTTCTTCGGTCAGGTGCATTTCGTGTGGAACACGATGATCGACTTCCGCTACTGCCAGAGCGTCAAAGCCAGCTGCGTGCTGGTGCAGAGCGCCGAGCGTTACCTGGTGCGGCCGCACCCGCTCGACCTCAACCCGTTGTGAGCACCGCCGTCATGAAGATCTGCCTGGTCCAGTACAACCCCTTCCATCCCAAGGTCGGCATCCTCGATGCGTACAACGAGGTGGTGGAGTCCTACCACTGGGGCTTCCTCACACTGGGCCATCAGGTCGAGCGGCGCATCAACCATTTCGACCCGGAGGCGCTGAACCTCGTGTTCGGCTTCCAGATCCCGTTGCAGCTCGGGCTGATCAACAGCTTCCCCGACAACACCATCTTCTTCAACATGGAGCGCTATGCGCACCGCGACCTCGCCGGCACCGCCGCCGAGCATGTGGCGCGCCAATACCGCATCTGGGACTACAGCGCCTCCAACGTGGCCGCCTGGAATGCGCTGAATCCGCGCGTGCCGGCCTATCACGCCCTCACCGCGTATGCGCCCAACCTGGAGAAGGTGCCCAAGGGCGTGGCGCAGGACATCGACGTCCTGTACTACGGCAACATCACGCCGGACCGCTTCGAGGCCCTGCACCAGGTGGCCGGCCTGCGGCCCGATCTGACGGGGCTGTCCGTGATGACGGCGTGCAACGTGTGGGGAAAGCAGCGTGACGACCTCATCGCGCGCGCCAAGGTCGTCGTCAACTTCTCGCGCGGCACCATCTTCGAGATCGTGCGCGTGTCCTACCTGATGGCCAACTGCAAGGCGGTCGTCTGCGACACCAGCGACGGGCTGGAGATCGAGCCCGACCTGCGCGACGGCGCGCTGCGCTTCGTCAAGACGGCCGAGATCCGCGCCGCCTGCGAAGCCCTGGTGGCCGACGACGCCGGCCGGGAGGCCTATGCCCGCCAGGGGTACGACCTGATCCGCCGGCGCGACATCCGCGACGTGATTCAGCGCGGCCTGGCCTGAGGTCGCCGGACTCCTGCGCAGAGGCTCTTCGGAGCCTCTTTTTTATGGCGTGCGAGGCAGCAGCCGAGGCGCCCGCCAAAGAGAACAGCCAGTCGCCTCCTGCAAGGCGGACTGGCTGTCCGTGGGGCGGCCCTGAGGGGCCGCCGGGCGTGCACCGTCAGATCAGGGGCATCTGGCGGTTGTTCTCGTCCTCGTCGATCGGCTTCAGGCGCAGCTGCAGCAACTCCGGCGTTGCCGCCGTGGCGGCTGCCGGCACCGGGGCACCGGCGGCCGAGCCGCCGAGCAGCGCTGACTCCGGCTGGGCCAGCAGGTCGCCCAGCTTGACGTCCGTGGCGGGCGTGCCGTCCGGGTTCTTCGCGAACCAGACGTCGCCGAGCTGGTGGACCACGCCATCGCTGGTCGTGTAGCTCGACAGCAGGCCGACATAGTTGCCGTTGTTGACCTCGCTCGTCTGGGCGGCGTTGAGGTTGAGCTCAATGATGCCCAGGTCGGCCAGCGACTTCAGCTCGCCCGCATCGGTCTTGCCGTCGTGGTTGGCGTCCACCCACACGCGCAGCTGGTTGAACTGCTCATCCGACGCCTGCAGCTTGTGGTCGCTGTTGCTGTCGAGGCTGGCCAGGGCGGCGAAGCCGTCCGCGGCGCGCTTGCCGTCGTTCATCACGAAGCCCGCGCCGAACAGTTCGCTGCCGTTGTTGATGCTGCCGTCACCGTTGCGGTCCAGCGCCAGCAGGCCGTCGCCGCCGCCCACCCAGCCCCACTGCTGCGCGTTGCCGGTGCCGTTCAGGTCGAACAACACGCCGTTGGACGCACTCAGGGTCTCGATGCCGTTGCCGTTCAGGTCCAGCACCAGCGGCGTGGAGTACATCCGGGCGTCGGCCTGTGCATTGCTGAGCGCCTGCACCTGGTCGGAGGTCATGGCCAGCGTCTGGTTCATGTCCATCGCCGCCAGGTCCTGGGTTTCGAAGCCCTGGATCTGCTGCGTCGTGAAGGCCTGGATCTGCTCCGTCGTCAGGCCGGTGATGGCGCTGGTCGTGAACGCCACCATGTCCTGCGTGTCGATGGCCTGGATCTGTGCCGTCGAGAACGCGCCGAGCTGCGTCGACGTCAGGGCGGCGAAGTGCTGGGTGTCCAGCGCCTGCACGCTTTCGGTGGACAGCGCTTGCAGCTGGGCGGTGCTCAGCGCATGCAGCTGCACCGTCGTCAGCACATGGATGTCGGCAGTTTCCATCGTCGACATCTGGCTGGTCGTCAGTGCGACGATCTGCGCGGTGGACAGCGCACGGATCTGCAGGCTGTCGAAGGCATTCAGGTCATCGCTGACGAGGCCACCGATCTGCTGCGTGGTCAGCGACGCCACCTGCTGCGTGCCCAGTCCGCCAATCTGCTCGGAACTCAGCGCCTCGATCTGGGCCGTGCTCAGGGCGCGCAGCGACGCGGTGTTCAGTGCACGCAGATCCTGCGTCTCGATGGCCTGGATCTGCTCGGTCGTGAGGCCCTGCACCTGGCGCGAGCTCAGTGCGGCGAACTGGCTGGTTTCCAGCACGTCGATGTTGGCGGTGGACAGGGCGCCCAGCTGCGAGGATCCCAGCACGGCGATCTGTGCGGTGCTCAGCGCGGCGACATCGGCGCTGTCCATCGTGGAGACCTGGTCGGTGGACAGCGCGTTGATCTGCGCGGTGGTGAGCGCGCGGATCTGGGCCGTCTCAAGGGCGTTCAGATCATCGCTGGACAGGCCGGCGACCTGGCTGGTCGTCAGCGAGGCCACCTGGCCGGTGCTCAGCCCGGCGATCTGGGCAGAGCCCAGCGCGTCGAGCTGCGCCGTGGTCAGGGCGCGCAGCGCCGCGGTGTTCATCGCCCGCAGGTCCTGCGTCTCGAGCGCGGCGACCTGCTCGGTCGTCAGGCCGGCAATCTGGCGCGAGTTCAGCGTGGCGACCTGGGCGGTCTCCAGCGCGGCAAGGTTGGCCGTGGCCAGCGCGCCGAGCTGCGAGGACGACAGGGCCGTGATCTGGGCGGTGCCCAGCGCGGCGACATCGGCGCTGTCCATCGTGGAGACCTGGTCGGTCGTCAGTGCGGCGATCTGGGCGGTGTTCAGCGCGCGGACCTGGGCCGTGTCCAGCGCGTTCAGGTCATCGCTGGCCAGGCCGGCCACCTGGGCGGTGGTCAGCGAGGCGACCTGCTGCGTGCTGAGCGCACCAACCTGGGCGGATCCCAGCGCCTCCAGCTGCGCCGTGCTCAGCGAGCGCAGCGCGGCGGTGTTCATCGCCCGCAGGTCCTGCGTGTCGAGGGCCGCGACCTGGTCGGTCGTCAGGCCTGCGACCTGGCGGGAATTCAGCGCAGCGACCTGGCCGGTCTCCAGCGCGGCGATGTTGGCCGTGGCCAGCGCACCGAGCTGCGACGAGCCGAGCGCCGCGACCTGGACCGTGCTGAGCGCGGCGACGTCGGCGCTGTCGAGCGTGGAGACCTGGGCGGTCGTCAGCGCGGCGATCTGCGCCGTGTTCAACGCGCGGAACTGGGCCGTGTCGAGGGCGTTCAGATCGTCGCTGACGAGGCCGGCGACCTGCGCCGTGGTCAGCGAGGCGACTTGGCTGGTGCTGAGCGCGCCGACCTGGGCCGAGCCCAGCGCCTCCAGCTGGGCCGTGCTCAGCGAGCGCAGCGCGGCGGTGTTCATGGCCCGCAGGTCCTGCGTGTCGAGCGCCGCGATCTGGTCGGTGCCCAGGGCGGTGACCTGGCGCGAGCTGAGGGCCGCGACCTGCTGGGTTTCCAGGGCTGCGATGTTTCCGGTGCTCAGCGCGGCCAGCTGCGCGGAGCTCAGCGAGTTGATCTGCGCGGTGCTCAGCGCGGCGACATCGGCGCTGTCCATCGTGGAGACCTGGCTCGTGGTCAGGGCGTTGATCTGCGCTGTCGTCAGGGCGCGGATCTGGGCGCTGTCCAGGGCGTTCAGGTCATCGCTGACCAGGCTGGCGACCTGGGCCGTCAGCAGGGATGCGACCTGCGCCGTGGCCAGCGCGCCGACCTGGGCGGAGCCCAGGGCTTCCAGCTGGGCCGTGCTCAGCGCACGCAGCGCGGCGGTGTTCATCGCCCGCAGATCCTGCGTCTCCAGCGCGCCGATCTGGTCGGTGCTCAGGCCGGCGACCTGGCGCGAATTCAGCGTCGCGACCTGGCCGGTCTCCAGCGCGGCCACGTTGGCCGTGCTGAGGGCGCCGAGCTGCGACGAGCTGAGCGCGCCGATCTGGCCGGTGGCCAGCGCCACCACGGCGGCGCTTTCCATCGTGGAGATCTGGGCGGTCGTCAGCGCGGCGATCTGGGCGCTGTTCAGCGCGCGGATCTGGGCGCTGCTCAGCGCGTTCAGGTCCTCGCTCGCCAGGCCGACGATCTGCGGCTGGGTGGTCAGCGAGGCGACCTGCTGGGTGCTCAGTGCGCCGATCTGTGCCGAGCCCAGGGCTTCCAGCTGCGCGGTGGTCAGTGCCCGCAGGGTCGCGGTGCTCATCGCCCGCAGGTCCTGCGTCTCGAGCGCAGCCATCTGGTCGGTCGTCAGGCCGGCGACCTGGCGCGAGCTCAACGCGGCGACCTGCGCCGTCTCCAGTGCGGCGATGTTGGCCGTGGCCAGCGCAGCGATCTGGTTGGAGGCGAGTGCGCCCACCTGGCCGGTGCTCAGCGCAGTGACGTCGGCGCTGTCCATCGTGGAGACCTGGGCGGTCGTCAGCGCGGCGACCTGGGCCGTGTTCAACGCGCGGATCTGGGCGGTGTCCAGTGCATTGAGGTCGTCGCTGACGAGGCCGGCGACCTGCGCCGTGGTCAGCGAGGCGACTTGGCTGGTGC
>CAXDTK010000008.1:0-45826 GCA_963992225.1 uncultured Comamonadaceae bacterium
ACACCTAAGCCTTCGTCGGCAGCGTCAGATGTGTATAAGAGACAGATTCGGGATGGTTGGTCTCATTCAAGCATGTTTATCTCTTGAATCGCAACTCCTAAAGTCTCTCCATCCACTCAACACACCGGAGCACACCATGAGCAACCTCAACCTCCCGCGCGCCGCCCAACGTCTGCTGGCCAGTGATGCCGGCTGGGCGCCGTTGGCCCTGCGCATCCCTATAGGCATCATCTTTGTCGCCCACGGCGCGCAAAAGCTGTTCGGCGCCTTTGGTGGCTATGGCCTGGAAGGCACAGGCCAGTTCATGGCCTCGCTGGGCCTGACGCCCGGCTATCTGATGGCCTTGCTGGCCGGCAGCGCCGAGTTCTTCGGCGGGCTTGCGTTGCTGGCTGGCCTGCTGGTGCGCCCGGCTGCGGCCGTGCTGTCCTTCGCCATGCTCGTGGCCATCTTCTCGGCGCACATCAGCCATGGGCTCTTCATGACCAACAACGGCTACGAGTACGCGCTGGCCCTGCTGGCGGTGTCCGTGTCGCTGCTGTTCAGCGGCGCCGGCAGGTGGTCGGTCGATGCCGTGCTGGCCGACCGTGCCACGGCGCACTGAGCCTGATCTCGTCGTCCTCAGTTCAACCCGGAGCAAACCACCATGACCCGCCTGCCCAGCCTGTTCGTTTCGCACGGCGCGCCGACCTTTGCCATCGAGCCCGGCGTTGCCGGCCCGCGACTGACCGAACTGGGGCAGGCACTGCCGCGGCCCTGCGCCGTGTTGGTCGTGTCGCCGCACTGGATGACGCCGAGCCCGCGGGTCGGCCTCGTGGCCCGGCCGCGGACCATCCACGACTTCGGTGGGTTTGCGCCCGCGCTCTACGACATCGACTACCCAGTCGACGGCCACTCGGCACTGGCGCAGCGCGCGCTGGCGCTGCTCGACGCCGCCGGCTGGTCGCCGCAGCCCGACGACCGCCGTGGCCTGGACCACGGCGCCTGGGTGCCGTTGCTGCATCTCTACCCGGCTGCCGACGTGCCCGCCTTCCAGGTCTCGCTGCCCGCGCGACTGGACGGTGAGACTGCTTGGGCCTTGGGTGCGGCGCTCGCGCCGTTGGCCGATGAAGGCGTGCTGATCGTGGGCTCGGGCAGCCTGACCCACAACCTGGCCGAGTTCCGCTCGGGTGCCGGCAGCGACGCGCCCTATGCCGAGGCGTTCGCGGCCTGGGTGCGCGAGGCCGTTGCCAGCGGCGACAGCGCACGGCTGCGGCAGAGCTTGACGCTGGCGCCTCACGCCCAGCGTGCCCACCCGACACCCGAGCATTTTTGGCCCCTGCTGGTGGCTGCCGGCGCGGCGGCTGCGGCACAGCCGGCCACCGTCATCGAGGGCGGCACCACGCACGGCGTGCTGGTGATGGATTCCTTCCTGTTCGGCAGCGCCCCTGCGCCCGGCCGGCAAGCCCACTGAGATCCGAGCCCCATGAACACCCAAGACTTCATCGTCCAGCGTCCCGCTCAAGCCCGGCAACTGCTGCTGCTCTTCCACGGTGTCGGTTCGAGCGCGGGCAACCTCGCGCCGCTCGGCCAGGCGCTGGCGCCTCACGTCCCGGAGGCCGCCATCATCAGCGTGCAAGCGCCCCATCCCTCGGGGCCAGGGGCGCAGTGGTTCTCCGTCCAGGGCATCACCGAGGCCAACCGACCGGCACGGGTTGAAGCGGCCATGCCCGCCTTCGTGCAGGCCGTGCGGCAGTGGCAACAGGCGTGTGGCGTGGGCCCCGCGCAGACCACGCTGGTGGGCTTCTCGCAAGGCGCGATCATGACCCTCGAATCGACCCAGCTCGACCAACCGCCCGCGGCCCGCGTGATCGCGCTGTCGGGGCGCTTTGCCCAGCCGCCGCGCGTCGCCCCGGCGTCGGTCCGCACGCACCTGATCCATGGTGACGCCGATGCGGTGATGCCGGTCCGGCTGGCAGTCGATGGCCTGGCCCAGCTGCAGGCGTTGGGCGGTGTCGTCACGCTCGACCGGTTCGCCGGGCTGGGCCATGGCATCGACGCCCGCGTGGCCGAGGCCATCGTCCGGCGACTGCAAGACGCTACGCCGTCGAACTGAACCGCACGGAGCACCGCATGTCCAACGACCGCTCGCCCGCCGAACTCGACACCGACTTCGCTGCCTTCGCCCGCCTTGCCGAGGCAAACGATGAACTCACCACGCTGCTTCACATCGGCGACGAGCACCTTGTCCTGCTGAGCGGTCTTGGCCCGGTGCCCGAAACCGTGCAACGGTTCGACCTCGGGGCCGCCCGCATCGCGCGGGGCCATTTCCGGCATGACCCGCCCGACATATCGGCTACTGGATACGCCCCGAGGCGGCCGGCCAGGGCCATGTCAGCGAGGCGGTGGGGCTGTTGACGGCGCTGGCCTTCGACCGGCTGGCGGCGCGGCGCGTCGAGATCCGCTGCGATGCGCGCAACCTGAAGAGCCGGGCCGTGGCCCAGCGCTGCGGCTTCGAGCTGGAAGACGTGTTGCGCCACGACGCCCTGGGCGTGGATGGTGTGCCGCGCGACACCGCGGTCTACGCGCGCATCACGGGTTGATCGCGGCTGATGGGCAGCTGGCGCTCGAGCACCATGGGGTGCGGGTCTGCCGGGGTGGATGCGGGGTTGTCTTCCAGAAATCTAGGCGGAGCTTATGCAAGCTTCTGCTGCACCGGCATTGAGCCTGGATTTCTAGGGAATCTTGTTGGTGGGTGAGTGTGGAGGCCTCGTGGCCAGATCCACATCAGCGCAGCAGCTGTTTCTGCAGATGGAGGGCGGACGGCTGCGGATCGTTGGACGCATCGTGCTACTGGTAGATGCTGCGATGGGTGGAGCCGCTGGGCGAACAGCCACGAGCGCGGCCGGGCAGGTCCTGCGGCTGCTGTAGCAGCCGCAGGAGCGAATACGCCGGCCGTGCGGCACGACAGAATTGCGAATGGTCCGCCTGCGCGGGCCCGATTTGAACGGTCCAGGGAGGAACATGACAAAAGAGATGATCTTCGTGCTGCTGTTGGCCGTCGCCGTCGCCGTCGCCGTCGCCGTCGCCGTCGGCGTGGTGTCCGCGGTGCTGAAGGGCGCGGGTCGACGCAGGGCTTCTGGCGAGGTTCGGCAAAAGAAGCTGCTCACCGACCGTGAGCAGCCGATGTACTTCCGCCTGAAGCAGGCTTTCCCCGATGACGTGGTGCTGTGCCAGGTGGCGTTTTCGGCGCTGCTGACCGCCAAGCACCTCGCCACCAGGTCGACGTTCAACCGCAAGGTCGCCGACTTCGTTGTCGCGACCAAGGCCTTTGAGGTGCTCGCGGTGATTGAGCTGGACGACGCCAGCCATCACCGACGTGAGGTGCAGGATGGCCAGCGTGACGCGCTGCTGGAACGCGCGGGCTACCGCGTCCTGAGGTTCAAGAATGTGCCCGACGTGGATGTCGTGCAGCAGGCAGTTCGGTCGTCTGGGCCAGCGCAGGGCCATTCCACTGCGGTGCAGCAGTCGCGGCTGCGGTAAGACGGGCGTACCGCACGTTGGCCGGTGAGCGGACTCTGGTCGTGGTGAAGAGCACCATGACTGCTTGCACCGGACGGATTCGTTGCGCCCGGCTTACCGGGCCGCGTTGGCGGCAAGATCGGCGTGCTCCATCAGCGAATCAACTCGGGATCGGCTCGTGTCCAGACGCGTTCGCGCTGTCGTTGAAGATCGCCCCGTTCGTGCGTCGGCGCCTGGTGCTGCCGACGGCGTGCCACCTCTGCGAGAAAGGGCGTACTTCGGACAAAACCGTCGATCTGGTCGGCCAGCTGCCGGTCCGCAGGCTCGGAGGATTGGCCCAAAGCCTGCATGATGTGCGCCCAGCACCGCATCGCCTCTGCGCGGCTGTTGTCGCACGCTTCGCCGGACTTCTTTTCGGGGTGGGGCATGTGCGGCAGGTCGCGCAGCTGCTCGCGCTTGCGCCATAGCGGCTCTGTCCGCTGCAGCTCACCGCGCGTCCATTGCGGCGTGGCCTCTGCGTCAACACCCAGTTCCCTTAGTTTCTCGGCGAAGCTCTCCCGCCATTGATAGCGCTCGTGCCAGCTCCGCAGCCGCTCGCCGCTGCGGCCCTCGCTGCGCAACGTCAGGTGGACGTGGGGATGGGCTTGGTGCTCATGCAGGACCATGACGTAGAAGTTGCCGGTCAGCTCGGTCTTGCCGAAGGCGCGTGCAGCCGCCAGCACCTTGGCCGGATCGGTGCCGTGCGGCATCGACAGCATCAGGTTCAGCGCTTCGCGCCGGTGCGAAACCTCCGGGATGCGCGATCCGCCGTACCGCCACTGGTCTGCCAGGTCCTGCAGTCCGTCGCTGCCGGTGCGCCCGACGCCACGATCATCCTCCAGGGTCAGCACACCGTCGCGGCTGATGTAGCGAAAGTGCGCAGCGATGTCGCGCATGCCGCGTCCGCCACCGGCCACCTTGACCACCACTTGGGGCGCTCTGCGAACGGCGATGGCCTGGATTCGCCTGCGGATGGCGTCCGCCTTGTGCTTGATCGGCGACGTCATGCGCGGTGCAGGGTCAGCTTTCACGATGCGGTTGGCCGGAAAGAACAGCCGCTCGCCCCACTGCACCAGGGCTGCATCGACGGCTTGGATACCCATCATCGGTTTCTCCTTGTCTTCTCCAGTTCGGCGAGCAGGCTGGAGGCAAGCCCGACGTGCGCTTGCAGCTGACCTGCCATGGCCTGCAGCTTGAGCAGGCCGCATTCGGGTTCAACCGGCAGATGCCCCCATGCGCGCAGAAATGCATTGAGATCCACCCACACGGTCGCCAGCTCCGCCGTTGAGACGTTGAGCGCCGCCACCATGGCGTCATGGTTCTGCGGCAACGCCGGGGGCGCCTGACCTGCCATCAATGCGACCACGTACTGACTCCTCGACATACCCGATGTGCTGGCGCGGCGGCTCAGGAGACTGGTTTGTGAGGAGGTGAGCCTCAACAGCAGCCGCTGCTTCTCACCCGACTCGACGTCTTCCAGGGCAGCTTGATGTCCACAGCCTTCGACCGCCACCATCTCGTGGATCGCGCTGCGTATGGCCGTAGACACCGTGATGCGCCGTGCCGCGGCGTACGCACGCAGCTGCGCACCCAGGCCCAGCAGGGTGACATGGACCTGGTCCCTTGTTCCGTGACCGCCGGGGCTGATCGTGGGCGCGTTCGTCTTCATGGTTGAGTTGCAGGGGCTGACCGGGACCTGACCGACTCCCGCGGATGGACGTCAGCGCAACGCCTCTTGGGATAGGGCCATGGGCGGTGCGCGATAGATCTCGATCTCCACCCGGCGGTTCAGGGCGCGGCCAGCAACTCCGGTGTTGTCGGCGACATGGTCGCCGGCAGGCTGGTGAGTGGTGCGAATGCGTGAGGGCTCGACGCCGACCGAGACCAGGTAGTCCCGCACCGCTGTCGCCCGCTCTCGTGCGATGCGGCTGTCGGCGAGCGAGTCGTGATCGCCGTCGGTTCTGCCCCGAAGCACCACCAACGGCGCAGCCCGGGCCGCCTCGACCAGCAGCCGGCCGTCTTCGGCAGAGATGTCGACGCGTGCGCTGCCGAACTCGAACCGAACGCTGTAGAGGCTGTTGCCCCTTGCCGGGGGCCCGGGATCGACGGGCCGCGCGGCCACGCTGGCCAGTGCGGCGTCCGCCGCATCGGCCCGCCGCTGGCTTTGCGCCGCGACCAGCCGGGTGTCGAGCAGGTCGCTGCGGCAGATCTGCAGATCCACTGCCACGGCGGTGTTGGCCGGCCGCCTGAGCGCCTCGTCCACCTGAGCAAGCCTGGGTGGCGAGGCGCAAGAGCCCAGCAGGCCCAGCAGCAGCAAGAAGGGTGTCATGGTGATGATTCGCATGACGGCATTCCTCAAGAACGGGGGTCTTCGGTACGGCTGTAGTCCAGGTGGAGGTCGGTCCGCTCGCCAACTCCGGCGGGGAGCTCACGCGACGCGGAGCCGGTGTTGGCACCGCGGCCGCTGTGCGGGAAGGTGTGGAGCAGTTCGTTGGCCGTCTCAATTGCACGCTGGCCGGCACCGTCGCAGCCGGACAGCCGCTCACTCGCTGCGAGTTGTCGCTCCACGTCGAGAGCAGGCACAACGGGTGGCCGTAGCAGCCGCGCCCTGAACGCCCTGTCGCGGTAGTAGGTGAGCTTCTCGCCGAGGATGGGCTTGCAGTTCTCCATGATGATCACGAGACGGTCAGCGCCCAGTTCCTTGAACTCCTGGGCAAGCAGCAGCGCCCGGCGCTGGTCGCTCTCCTGGCTGCTGTGGCTTGAATGGCCGCTGGCGCCGGCTGAGCGGCTGTGGCCGCGCGATGTGGCGCGCTGGGTGTAGTGACCCAGCATGGCGCTGTATTCCTCGGCGTCGCGCTGCTCACGCGGTGCGAAGAGGATCTGCAGGCCGTGGTTGGTCGCGAAGGTGCGGGCTTCGTGGATGCCGTAGACCGCTTCGAGCTGCGACATGGCCTGGATCACGGTCAGCAAGCGCAGGTTGTAACCGGACAGGTAGGCCACGGCACTGCTCAGGATGTTGACCCGTCCCATCGCCGTGAACTCGTCGTTGATCAACAGGCACTGGTAGCGCAGCGTCGGGTCCTGCTCCGGCGTCTTCTGCGTGTTGAAGTTCACGAGCTGCGAGAAGAACAGGTTCAACAGTGGCCGGGCATTGGCCAGCCGGTTCGGCGGGATCCGCACATAGATCGACATGCAGCGGCGGCGCAGGTCGTCCAGCGAGAAGTCGTCAGCGCTGGTCGCCACGTCCACCATGGCGTCCGTGAAGAGGAGCAGCGGCGCGGTAAACGTCGCGACGATGCTGGCCTGCGTATTGGGCGCAGTCGACAGCAGCCGCTGCAGGGCCTGGAGGCACTCCCCGCTCAGCGGCTGCTTCGAGCGGCTGCGCGCCGCGATCAACCCCCTGAGGTGCTCGTTCAGCGGTGACCCTTTTCCCGAGGACTGCCTGAGCAGTTCGCCGATCGTGCGGGGAAGCTCGGACGTTTCCAGCAGCAGCAATCCCAGACCGAGGAAGAGGTTACGCGCGTGGTCGTTGAAGAAGGCCTCGATCGAGTTGCCGCTGCCGTCGTTGGGGTAGAGCACCTGGCCGATGCTGAGCAGATCGATGATCCGGTGCCTGGCGCTGGTTCGCACGGCGGACAGCGGGTTCCACCGGTGGCTGCGGCCCTCCTCGTCGAACGGGGAGAAGGCGAACACGGCATGGCCTTGTGCCGCCCGGTAGCCGGCGGTGATGTCGAAGTTCTCGCCCTTGATGTCGAGGACCACGACCGAGTGCTGCCAGTTCAGCAGGTTCGGAATCACCACCCCGGTACCCTTGCCACTGCGGGTTGGCGCGGACAGGATCACCGACAGTTGGCCGCGCAGGAACAGGTAGCGGCTTCGGTAGCGGCCCACCAGGATCCCGGGCGGACCCGAAGAGACCAGTCCCGACTTTGCCACTTCGGCGGGTGTCGCGAAACGCGCGTCACCGTGCAGCGATCGCGACCGCCGCGCCGAGGCGAGGAGCGCCGCCGGGAACAGCACCAGCAAGCCGCCGGCGGGCACGGTGATGGCAAGCAGCAGCTTCTTGCGCAGCGACGGGTTGTCGGCATAGCTCTCCCAGTAGCGCACGATGCTGCCGAACCGGGCCTGCCCCGGATCGACCTTGTTCAAGAGCAGGAACAGCGCGCCGGACAGATACACGGCTGCGCAGGCCAGGGCCGCATACGCGACCAGGCCAACAAGGGCGGCGACCGCCTTGCGCGTTGGGGACCAGGAGGAGGCGCCGAGGGCAGATGCGTTCGTCATGGGACGGCTCCTGGCGGCTACGCGTCGCGGGTGAAGCGCTGGGCGCGGGGCTGGTAGTCGATCTCGGAGACGAAGCGTCCGAGCGCATCGCGGTCGAACTGCACCACCACGTCCACCACCAGCCGCAGCAGCCGCCGAATCTCGACGAGGCTCAGCCCGCTGCCGGCGCCGCTCTCCCGGACCATCAGCGCCATCTGCTCGAAAGCCAGGGCGCAGCTGCCGGCGTGCACGCTGGTGAGGCTGCCCGGGTGGCCCGAGGCCGCCAGCCGGATGAAGTGGAAGCACTCGTCGCCCCGCACCTCCGCCAGAAAAATGCGGTCCGGCTTCATGCGCAGACAGGCCTCCAGCAGCGACTTGGCCGTCATACGGGCTGCGCCGGGGCCGTCCTTGCTGTAGAACAGGTGGACGGCATTGCGGTGGTGAGGGAGGGTCAGTTCGGCTGCGTCCTGGATCGTGATCAGCCGTTCGTCTGTCGGGATCTCCTCGACCAGCCCCTTCATGAACGTGGTCTTGCCCGAGCCCGTCCTGCCGCTGACGACGATGGTCTGGCGATGGCGTACGGCCAGGCGCAGGAAGTCGGCATGACGTCGGGCTGCCAAAAGCTGCAGCAGCTCCTGCTCGTGAGGCAGACGCGCGTCGCTGGCGTCGAGAGCGCCGCCGGTCCGCTCGAACAGCCCGTCCCGCTCGAAGTCCTCCAGCCGTCTGAGCACCTGTGCGGGCTTGCGCACCGTGATCGACACCAGGCCGCGCGAGACAGCCGGCGCGATGGCGAACTGGACACGTTCGCCGCTGGGCAGCGTGGCCGACAGCAGCGGATGATCCTGATCGATCTGCTGGTCGCCATACGTGGCCACGGCGGTCGCCAGTGACAGGCACCGCTCCAGCGTCATCTGTGGCGCGGACAGCGCCTGCCAGCCGTCGGCCGTCTCGACATGGATCTCGCCGGGTCGGTTGAGGCAGACCTCGATGACGCCCGGGGTGTCCAGCGCCTTGCGCAGCGGACGCAGCAACTCGATGACCGAGGTGGCGTCGCCCTGCCACGAAGGCGCCCCGATGTCGGTGGTGGTCGAGGCAGCCATGGTCATGGCGCAGGGGTCGGGTTCGCCGACGGGAGCAGCCCATACACCGCCGAGAAGTCGATATCCCGCGCGACGTGGACCCCCACGATGCCACCCTGGCTGCGCTCGATCAGTGGCGGCATGTTGATCGTGCTGTCCAGCACCTTCTCGGCCAGCCTGCTGGTGTTGGAGGTGGTCGACGGCAGCACGATGGTGCTGCCCTGGCGCTCGTTCGCCTGGCCCTGGACGACGAGCTTCACCGCGTCGTCGATCAGCGACAGGAGCATGGCCGCACCGATGCGTTCGCTCCAGCGGTTGTCCACGTGGCCATCGATGCCCGATTCACCGAGCGGGCCTGTTGCCGGCGCTTCAAGTTCGACCACCACGCCCAGTGGCGTACGGATCCGTGTCCACAGCACCGGGATGCGGACCACCCCCGGCCTCACCGAGGTGATCCGGTACTCGCCGTCGACATGGGACCCGCGCTCGATCAGCAGCACGCGCCCATCGGCGCTGAACACATGACGCTGGACCTGGCAGCCGACCAGGCCCGAGTTCGCGCTGACCACGCGGGTCTTGAGTGCACAGTTGAAGGTTGTGCCCTTCGGAACCGTGAGGCTCGGGGTGCCGAGGAAGCGGGCCACCACGCCGGTGGGCGAGGACCGCGGCGGTTGTCCCCCGATGAGACCCGGGGATGGGGTACCGGCCGCTGGTGCCGTCACCCGCGGCGCCGCCGGCCCCGACGAGCTGCCGGCCATCTCCGCCCCACGCGTGAGCTGTTCCAGCATGCCTTGCAGCTGGTGCTGGTAGGCCTGCAGGTGGCGCGTCGTGGCGGCCAGCGCGTCCACGTCTGCGCCGCCGTCAGCCGCAGGCAGGTCATGAACTGCGGGCCGCTCCGCCGAACTGCTTGCTGGCCGCATGCTGACCAGCAGCACCGCAGCGTCTTCCGGGGGCCACGGCTTCGGCGTGCCCGTGGCGTTGGTCGTCGCGTGGCCGCCAGCAGCGCCGGCGGCCCCGGGTGGGGTTTGCCGGATCCGGATGGGATCGGCCGGTTCATCGTCGACGGGCGTCAGGGCCGGCACCTGGGTGGTCATGCCGGTCTTGCTGGACGAGGCTGCAGGCGCGGTCATCTCCAGCCTGGGGGTCTTCGCGGAAGCCGCGGCCGGGCGGCTGCGCTGCTGCCCGTCGTTGTCGGCCTTCTGGCCACCCACCGCCAGACGCTGGATCCCGAACACGGCCACGGCCACAACGCCGCTGACCAGCAGGCCAGCCGCCAGCAGCCCCTTCTTGGAGACGGCCAGCTGCCGGGTCTGCGACCCGACATCAGCGCCGTCGTGCGCCTCGGGCAGGGGTGTGGGCGCCTTGTCGTCCCGTGCAGCGTCGGGGACGTTACGAGCCGGCGCTTTGGCTTGATCGCTCATGGCGCGTCTCCGGTCGAACCGTTCGGCGCGGCAGCGTCGCTTGCCCGGATCACGCGTCGCACGCCCGGCACGGTGGTGCCGTCCAGGGGCGGCACGCCTTCGGGCGCGAAGGCGTCGTTCCAGAGCGCGACCACTGCGGAGCCCGCCCGCAGGACCAGCCGTCGACAGACCCGGTCGACGGCCAGCAGGTCCTCCTCCATGCGGGTATTGACCAGGCTCTCGGTGCCGTCGCCCATCACCTGGAACACCGCCGGCACCTCGCGGTTGCCCGGGAAGCGCAGGTAGGTGAAGCGGCCGTCGTCGAAGACCAGCGTCGGCACGATGTCCTGCGAATCGTTGCCCTCGGCCAGGCTGTAGTGGCTGTTGAGCAGCCGAGGTGTGGCCTTGAGGCGCTCTGCGACCTCCTCGGCCGGCACTGGCGCCGCTGCGTGCAGGACCGGCAGCAGCAGCGGCGCCGCAGCGCGGACCGCCAGGGGCGTGGCGACGGGTGCGTTCACGGTGAGTCGGTAGACGGGCGGCTTCGGATCGCCCTCGGCCAGCACCGTGAAGCGAAGGCTGTGGACGCGTTTGTCGGTGACGACCGCCAGGTTGTTGGCCGCGTCAGCCGCACGCCTGGGCTTGACGAACAGGGTCCTGCCGCCCGGTTGTGCGGCCACGCACCATGTCGAGTCCGCCTTGGCGCAGTCCGCGCCGAGCCCGGTGCCGACCTCCTGGATGCGCTCGTCCGCGCCGAGCACGACGAGGGTCACGATGCCCCGCCTCACCGGCACGGTGATCACCTGGTGCGGGTCGTAGGCGACCTCGCGAAGGCGCGGGTCGCCCGCCGCCGCCGCGCTGCAAGCCAGCCCGAGCCCGGCCACGAGGGGCAGGCCTGCGGTCCTCATGGCCGCTGCTCCTGTGCAGCCGTGTTGATCTCGGGGTCCGAGCGGTAGGCCGTGACCACGAAGCCGAACGGGTTCTCCAGCCGGTCCTTCTCCCTGAGCAGCACCCTGGGCTGGTACTCGAAGACGACGCTCGCCGTGTGGCGTGACTTCACCTCCGGCAGATTGCGCTCCGGCTGGCGCACCAGCTTGTCGTAGGTGACGGTCGCCTGGCCCGCGTTGCCGGTGCGCGCGGTGGCGGCCAGCTGAACGCTGACCACCTGGATGCGCCACTCCTGCGTCGCCGCCAGCTTCTTGTGAAGGGCGTCCGGGCCTTCGAAGCTGCGGCTGTGCTCAGCGAACACGGTGGGGACCGCCATGCGGGCGACCTGGTCGTAGTCACGCTGCAGGAACGACCAGTGGTAGCTCTCCCTTGCGCGCACGAAGTTGGCGAGGTTGTGCTTGTCCAGGGCGTCCATCGCCGGGACGGTTTCTGCGTCCAGCCGCTGCTGGATCGTGGTCTCGCCGGTGACCTTGTCGACCACGATCGGAATCTCGACGACGTGACGCAGCGGCCCCTGCACGAACACGGCAGCGACGCCCGTGAGGCCCAGCACCATGCCCGCCACGGCAACCCGCCATGCCCGGCGCTCCGACCGGTGCAGCAGTTCGGCGCGATCGATCTCCCACGACCGGTTGGCCAGCAGTGCCACGGCGGGGTCCGGGTTGTCGGCGACGTCTGCGGCTTGATCGGGCCATGCGGCGGCTTCGCCTGGTGTCTGGACAGCATTCATGATCGACCCAGTGGGTTGTCAGGTTGTGGCCGCCCGGCGTCAGCGCAGGTAGTCGGCAACCTTGCCGGTGCGATTGAGCATCTCGTACCGGCGCTCCCGGTCCCGCGATCTCTCAATGCGGTCTTCGCTGTCAGCCAGGCCGTGCAGCATCTGGAGTTGCGACATCTCGTGGGCCAGAAGGGCGTTTTCGGCACCGATGCGGGCCTGGATCTCCTGGACCGATTTCTGATCGGTGGTCGCATCGATCTGGCCCATCAGTGACTGGATCTGGCCTAGGCGTCCCGCAGCCGACTTCATCGCATCCTGGATCAGGCCCTTGTACTGGTAAGGCTGCGCCAGCGTGGCCTGGCATGCCACGCGTGCCGGACCTTGCAGATCGAGGCAGTTGTAGACCATGTCGGCCTGGCGCAGCACCTTGGCGGTCGACGTCAGCGCCTCGTAGCCCGAGTTGCGCAGCGCATCGATCTGCACGAAGGCGTTCGCGGGCACGTAGTTCATCAGCAGGGGACTGTTGGAGACGCTGCCGAGCCGGCGCATGCCATTGATGCTGCGCAGTTGCTCCTGCAGCTGCGTGATCTGCCGCACCTGGTTGTTGATCTCCGTGATGTGGCTGCTCACCTGCTGGACGGCCTGCGCCAGGTTGGCCACGTCGATGACGGGAATGCCGCTGGCCTGCGCGGCGCTGGAGGCCGCCGTGACAGCCGCGGCGAGCGTGAGAAGAAAGCGCATCGTGGTTCTCCTGAGGTGATCAAAGGCTGCCCAACCAGGCGGCGAGCCGGTACGCGGCCGTTCGGGCCATGCCGGCCCCGGTGCGAGCCGTGCTGCCCGCTCTCGCAGCGGCCCGTGAGGCAGACGCGACTGCAGAGCCCATGGCGCGTCCGGCGCCATAGGACCCGACAGGCGGCGAGACACCCGGTCGACCCGCGGCAGCACCCGACCTGCCGGGGCGGGAGCGCAGGCCCGACACCATCAGCGCGTTCTGGACGATCTGGACACCCTGCTGCAGGGCCACGCCGCCGGTGAGTGCCGACGCCAGGCTGGGCGCCTGAAAGCAGATGATCGCCATCAGGATCATCAGGACGCAGTAGCGGGTTGCCTCACCCAGCGCGTTGAACGTGCCACCGAGGAAGCCGCCGCCGTCCTCGATGGCCTTGAAGATGGCGGTGCCCATGTAATGGCTCAGGCCCAGTGCGAAGAAGGTGAACCACGTCAGCACCACCGCATTCAAGGCCATGGACAGCCAGCTGTCGAAGAAGCGGGCCGTGGCACGCCAGGCCAGACAGAGCACGAACAGCGGACCGATCGCGATCACGAACGCGAGGGCCAGCTTTGACAGCGTGACGACGAACAGCGCGATGCACAGGAACACCACCGAGCCGACCGAGAACATCACCCCCGCCAGCACGAGATCAAGCCGGAAGATGCCGGCTTCCTTCATGATGTCGGCCACCTGCGCGCTGGCGTCATCGTTGAACTTGTCGAGCAACGCATAGGGGGTCGCGACTATGGCCGGGTGGGCATCGGCAGGCACGAACGTCGTCGCCACGCCCATGGACATCGCGTTGGCCAGGTCCGCCACGTTGGCGATGTACAGGCCCCCCTGCAGCGCGAACGCCAGCACGAGGCCGATCTTGAAGACCTTCCACAGGAACGCCGGGACCGTCTCGGGCACCTCGCCTCGCACGACGGCCCAGCCGTGCAGGGCCACCCACAGCGTCATCACGCTGAGCGCAACCGGCGTGATGGCCACGGTCAACGTTGACACGACGCCCAGCACATAGGTGCTGAGAACCTCGTCGAACTTGGAGCCCACCCAGGTGAACATGTGTCTCTCCCTACCGAATGGCACAGAGCGCAAGGTTGGCCGGCGGACGCGTGGACAAGAGGACGCCGGTTCTCCGATCCGTTGGCTGGCGCTGCCGCCACATCCCGGCTGACTGGACCCGTCCATGGCATGGCAGCCCGGAATTGCCTCGCGTCAAGACAGCCCTCGCCTGGGAACCCGCCGCGCCATGGCCGTTGGCGGACCCGGGCGGCACGGCACTCACTGTCGCGGGAACGCTGGCCGCAAGGGTGTTGAGCGCGGTGCTCATGTGCCAAGCTCCTGCGGGTGGCACCTGCGCGCCTCGACCTCGTCGAGCAGCGCGGGAAGCCAGGCCGCCGGGTCGTCGCCAACGCGGCCCCGGATCTCGTCGAGGAGGGCGACGTTGTCGGTCGTGCCCGACAGCACGGTGATGTAGCGCTCCAGGCCGCTCAGGTCCAGCTCGCAGATCGCGCTGGTGTGGCCCTGCTTGACCAGGAAGCGCCTGCCGCCCTGGGCGCCCAGGCTGCGGACGATGTCGTACTCGGCGTCGCTCAGGCCGAAACCCTCCACATACTCATTGCGGACCGCCTCGGGGTTCGCGAGGAAGATCTTGGTCACGCTCTGCTCGACCATCGTGCGGCCGATCGGGTGCTTGAGCACATCGGACGGGCTCTGGGTGTCGAAGATGCCCAGGCCGTTGTGCTTGCGGATGGTCTTCTGCTTTTGCTTGGCAAACTCGAAGAACACCTCGTGATCCAGCGCCTTCCAGAATTCGGAGATCACATAGATCAGCCGCTCGCCGTTGACGAGCTCCTCCATCACCTGCAGCAGGTACATCATGACCGGCGTGCGTACCTCGGGCAGGTCGAGGAACGCGGTCGTGTCGAAACCGATGACCTGCTCGGCGTGCAGGTTGCGCAGCCGGTCGTCTGCCTGGTCGAACACCCAGCCCAGCGCGCCACCCTCGCACCACCTTCCGAGCCGCTCGTACAGGCTGTTCTCGCCGGACCTCGGCAGGTTCTGGCGCACCGTGGAGAGGCGCCGCAGCGAAGCCGGCATCATGGCCGCGCTCTGCACCGCCGCGGCGATGGCCCGCTCATCGGCCGGCAGCAAGGGCAATGCGGCCGACGCGACCAACGTCCGGATCAGTTGCTCCCAGAAGAGGCGCCGCGCAGGTGTCGGCTCCCATTGCAGCGGATTGCAACCGGTGGGCTTGCCCGCCTCCAGCGTGAAGTAGGTGCCGCCCAGTGCGCGCAGGGCGATCTCGCATCCGCGGTCCAGGTCGAACAGCACCAGACGGGGCGCCGGGTCCCATTTGCGCGTCAGCGTCAGCAGGAACATCTCCAGCGTGGTCTTGCCGACGCCGGTTGAACCGATGAGCAGCGTGTTGCCGGGCAGCTTGCGGTCTTCGGAGTCCTCGCCCTCGGGACTGCTGTGCAAGTTGAGGTAGTAGGGCTGGCCGGAGGGCGTCCGAAGCAAGGCCAGTGCCTGCCCCCACGGATTGCCGTCGCGCTTGCCGCTTGCGAAGTTGTGCGCACATGACAGGGCCGCAAACGCCCGCGACGACAGCTTGGCGTCACGCGGACGCCATTGCCAGTTCCCCGGCATCTGCGCGAACCATGCCGCATCCGCGACCAGGTCCACGGACGACATCTGCAAGCTCGAGGATTCACCGACGGCGCCGATGGCCCTGGCCGCGCGTCGGCCGGCGTCCATCGCATCGGTCCCGAAGACCACGAGCGAGTAGTGGTACTCACCCATGCAGAACTGACCGTCGCCCAGGTCGTTGAGCGCCAGGTCCATGTCGGCGATCTGGCTGGCGACGACGTCGTCGCTCGCGATCAGCTGGTCGCGCTGCAGTTCAAGCGCGCGCATGGCATCCCGGCGGGGCAGGATGGAGAAGCTCTGGGTCTCGATGAACTCGCTGCGTTCGTACAGCAGTGCATTGAGAACCCCGGGCTCGACTGCATCGGCGTACTCCTTGATATCCACCAGCGCCGCGCAGCGACGCGTGAGCCCCTGCCGCAGTTCCAGCTTGTCCCCACCGAAGGACAGGCGGGAGGTCGGCAGCGTCCGGTAGAGGGCGCCGGCCGTGACCGGCACGGCACGCCAGCAGCCGTTGACCAGGTAGCCCAGGAACTCGGCGACCTCCGAATAGGCGCGCCCACGCGACTGCCGCAGCCCGAGCAGCCGGGGCCCGAAGCCGCGCAGGACGCGGGCGAGCAGCGCCGAACGCTCTTCCAGCGCGCGCAGCGCGTCGGCCTCGGCTGCCACGAGAGCTGACCTTGTGTGATTCCGCGGACGCAGCACCCGGCCGAGGCGCGACGCACAGGGCCGGTAAACCAGCGTCAGGTAGAGCTGGGTGCTCATCATGCAAGCCCCGTTCTCCCGGTGCTGGTACGCCTGAGAAAGGTGGCGGGCGAACGCCGGCTCCGCAGGATCATCGAGCCGGTCGTCGATGGCATGGTGCAGGCGATGCGTCCAGACGGCCCACTGGCCGCCACTGAGGTTGCGAAGAAGGCTGCACATCGCCTCATGCCGCTCGGCCACCTGAGCCTCGTCAGCACTCTCGAAGGTCACGCCGTCAAGACGCCAGACGCGCAGGTAGTCGCCGCCACGGGTGATGACGTCATGGGGCCCCACCAGCGACGAGAACGGGACGAAGCAGCCCAGGGGCGTCTCGCGCTTCGCCTCGGACCACAGGCGCGGCGTCGCGGCGCGCGTCCTCAGACGCAGGGTGGCGGCTTCAAACATGCCAGCCATCGGAGGCTCCTCGGTAGAGACTGGGCGCATAGCTGCGTGCCTGCCAGAGCCGGTGGTTGCGATCGCTGAGCCACAGCTTCAGGGCCATCGCCATTTGCCGGCAGCGCTGGTCGTCCCGGGCGGTGACGAAGCGCATCCACATCCAGGCCGGTGCGAGGGCCAGCGCCACTGCCAGTGCGATCCACCAGCTGACAAGGACGCCGCCCCACATGCTCAGCAGCATGCCGGTGCTGCACAGCACCACCAGCGGCACGAGCGGCACCCCCAGCTTCATCGCCGGGCGCGTGGCGCCCTTGTAGATGACCTCGCTTTGCATGATGGCGTCCGGCCATCAGCCGACGATGAAGGCCGCCATGGCGCCGGCCCCGCCGATGAGCGTCGCGCCGATCAGGACGTTCGCCACGTCGGCCAGACGGGCGCCCTGGAAGATCATCTTGAAGCCGGCCCAGATGATCGCGATCGTCACCACGGCCACCGAGATCGTCACGAGGATGGCGTTGACGTTCACGACGGTGTCGTTGATCTTGTCGAAGCCTTGGGCCACGGCGGTGGAGCAGCCGAGCCCGTGCAGTGCCGACGCGCTGATAAGGCGCAGCCATTGGGGCGATGTCTTGCGGTTCATGTTTTCTCCTTGGGTTGGACAGGGGGCGGTAAGCGGGAGGCGCACGCGACGACCTTGTTCACGTAGCCGTGCCTCAGCCCGGTTGTGAAGTCGCCGCTGTAGTAGCAGGACAGCGCCCGGCGCAGCGCCGTCTGCTGTGTTGGGTGCCGGGTGGCCCGCGCCCGCTTGAAACAGTCGGACAGCACAGCCTGCATCGCGGCGAGATTGGCGCAGGGGTCGAAGGCCTTCTCGAGCGTCAGCCCCAGGCGTTCGAAGTTGTGGACGTTGATCTGACCGAGACCCACGCTGAAGTTCCGGCCGGCAGCGTGCAATGCACGGGCCGTCGCCACGGCTTCGCGGCGGTGCCGGGGCTGGCGTACGAGGTCGCCCCCGACGACGCCGATCGCCCATGGATTGAAGTCACTCTCGACCTCGACCAGCGCGCGTGCCGTGTGTGGGTGGACGGCCGGGGCGCAGGCCAGCGCCAGGGCGATGAAGGTGGAGGCGTCCATGGCCGTTCAGTCCCGCGCATGCGCCTCGACGGGCTGGCGTGCCAGCCATGCGGCAAGGTCGTCGTCGAAGCGCGGGTCCCAATGGCCGAGCCGAGCCTTGGCGTTTGGACTGAACGCCGTCACCGTGTCGCCGGCGATCGACCACCAGGTGGTCGTGAACAGGTCGCCGTCGACGGTGACGGCAATGGCGCCATCGAAGCCGCAGCTGTAGACGGGGCCGTTGGGGCCGTCCTGGACCCGGGTGTACTGTGGTGGGCAGGCGTGCGGTGCGCTCGACCAGGTGTGGCTGGCCGAGTTGCCGGCGCCCGCCATGGCGCACACCGGGAACCGTCTGCCGCGCGCGAGGTCCCGCAGGACCTGCGTTACCGCGGGGATGCACTGGGGGATGGCGCGCCAGCTCGGCGCCGCCAGGCACAACAGGACCTGGCAGCCGTCGACGGCCCTTGCGAGAGGCGTCGCCATGCAAGCCAGGAGCGCCAGGACGGCGGCGCGTTGGCCGCGCGCCCAGCCGGTCGAGATGCCCGTCCCAAGCCGGACGTTGCGGGTGTCGATGGACGTGGGGCCTGGAATGCGCAGGTGCTTCATGACGATCGACCTCCGTGCAGGCACCCGGGTGGGGTGCGTTGCGGCTCGTCGAGAGCCGTGAGATCAATCTAGAACCCGTTTGGACCTGTAGCGGCGGGGCATTCGACCCAAAATCCCCCGCGTTGAATCGACGTCCCAGCGCCGGCAAGACCGGCTAGGGCCGTCGACACAAGGGTCAGAAGTCCCAGCTGAGCGCTTGGCCTTCGGGTGGGTTGGAGACGACGACTCGTGCGCGGGTGGCGTGACACACCCACTCCTGCAGATCGAACGGTCGCCCATGCGCGAGTGCGCAGACTTCGAGTACAGCGGCGCAGAGCGCCCCTGGTGAGCGCACGGACTCGTAGCGAAGCCATTCAAAGCCATGCATTCGCGCATCGCCGGCGACAGCTTGTGTTGCAGAGTAGTCGCTGCCATGCGTCCATACGGCTCTGCCGCTGACCCACGGTGGGGTCGTAAGGTCGAGCACCTGTCCACGCACATTGGCGCGAAACGTTCCATCGAGTCCGCTCGACCGCCGAAACGTAGGCTCGGACCCAATCGCATGTCATGGCGAGATCTCTTCGTTTGTTGACACAGTAAAACGGGTTCACAGCAGTCCGTAGAGGCGGCCGATCCTGGCTGCGGTTCGACGGTCCGGTGCATCGAGCTTCGCGATCACGCGCTCGTAACGACGGTCGACCGTCTTCGGCGTCACGCCCAGTCGATCCGCAATCTTCTTGGTGGTGTAGCCGGCCTCTTCCTGGCGGAGCAGCTCGATCTCCTCTGGGGTGATGCCCGATCTTTCGAGCAGGTCGCGGTGGACCACCCGCAGCAACCACGCATGCAGTTCCATGGCCAGCGCCCGGGCGACAAGCCGGACCAGTTCATAGTTCTCGCCGTCGAAGAACCCGGCGTTGCTGGAGCCCAGGCTCAGCACACCCACGCGCGCCGAGCCGGCACTGCTCGGGGCCGGCACCACGACGGCCGAGGCAAAACCGTGCATAGACGACTTCCGGACGAACTCTCCCTCGGAAGGGCCCACGATCAGCTCGTTGCTGCGGATCGGCTCCTCGCTGCGCAGGGCGTGGTTGAGCCAGGGGTCATGGTCGTGCCAGCCAGGCCGGGAGTACTCGATGGCCCACAGGGGGTCGCAGGCGAACAGCGATCGATAGGCGGTGTGCGAGGCGTCCTCTTTGATCACGCTGAGGAACACGCCTGACTCCGCCCCGATCATCCGCAGCGCACGTCGGAACAGGGCGGCCGCAGACTCCGCGCGGTCTGCCCGTCGCAGCAAAGTGAGCAGCGCAAGGACCTCAGCGCCATAGCCGTGCGCGTCGGGCAGCGTCGCAAGGCTAAAGAGGTCAGCCGTGCTCGCCGAGAAGCTCATGGCCTTGCGCACGCAGCTGTTCGTGCAGCTGGGGGTCATGGAACCGGATGGGCTCGCCGTCGCACCACCGGTCGAAGTCGCACGCACTCTCGAACGCGATCGTCTGCGCGGTGCGCTGACCTGACATCGGGCAATTCCGCTTCTCGACAATGAGGCTGCTGGAGCCGCCGCGCATGAGGAAGGCCACGCTGCCGTCCTTCGAGCTCAGCAGCTTCCCAGCGGTGCCGTCGGCCGAGCCGGCCAGGCCGACATGTGACCTGCCCGCGGCGGTGCGGCGCCGCCTCTCCCGCAGCGCCGCGCGCTTGGCTCCAAGGAGCCTCGGTCCTTCGATGGGGTCCGCGTGCTTTTGCGCCATGCGCGGTTGTGCGCCGCCTGGCGACAGTTCAGTCATCGGGACATGAGAGCGTGTCGAATCCATCCCTTGCTCCTGCGGTAGCCTGTTCCGCCATCCGCTCTGTTGGTGGGTTTGCGGTGACGTGCATCGATCCCGAACGAATTGCAGATCGTTAGCGGCAGGTTGTCCAGCAGCGGGACAAAACCATCAGATGCCGGTCCATTTGAGGTTCGCCCCGCATGTGAGCCTTGCCGGGCGCTCACTGCAGCGAAGAGGCCGAACAATCCTTGCGTTATTGCCAGGGCCTTCTTCTCGTGGGCAGGATTCGCTTGAGGGACAAGTCGGAAATTTCAGTTCTCCGCACGTCGCGAGCGCCTTGGTCCGGTCTGCGGCCATCGACTTTTACGAAATGTTTCAGTCGCGGCGCGCTCGCGCTCGTGCCGACCCCCGCGCGCTGTCTGTTGTCTCGCTCTGTCCGTTCAAGAAGACATTGCTGTTGCCGTCATGCATGACGCTGCCGAAGCGGTGGCGCCGTCCAACTGACGTGCCTCGGTCCATCGCCGACCATGGCCCGGCGGTATGGGGTAGCAGCCTTGGCCTGTGCTGATCCTGGCGAGGC
Organism: uncultured Comamonadaceae bacterium; assembly: GCA_963992225.1. Taxonomy (GTDB): domain Bacteria; phylum Pseudomonadota; class Gammaproteobacteria; order Burkholderiales; family Burkholderiaceae_C; genus Pelomonas. The sequence goes on from CAXDTK010000008.1 coordinate 20,539, forward strand.
TGGCGGTATCCAATCACGATCAGGGACGAGGCATCGGCTCTGGCCTGCCGCGGGATGCGATTCGCCGCACCACGCTGATTGCCGAACAGGCTGGCGCCCTTGCCATGCTGCCCCCTCCCATCGATGAAGAAGCGGCGCACCTGTACATCCGGTTCGGGTTCATCGCATCGCCGCTGCGCGAGCAGCGGTTGCTGCGGCACTTGAAGGACGCTGGTCGCTGTTTGCGCCGAACCCTGACCATCGAAGCACTGCCTGCGGGCCCGCCACAGCGGCGGTGGCAGAGATGCTGCCGCCTGAGAGCCGGCGATGCCACGCCAATAGCGGCCGATGATGGCCGGAAACCATGCTCTGGGCGGGAAGGGAGTCTCCTCCGCCCGGATTTCAAGAAGGAGTTTGGGTGAAAGATGCCGGGAGCTGCCACGCCGACGGACCGAAGCCGGCGCACCATCGTCCGAGTGCCGGCAACCCCGCGGCACCGGACTTCGCCTTTCGCGTGACTGATCTGGCAGCGCGGCGGCTGGGTCGTCACGCCAAAGGCGAGCGACGTCACAGGGCTGTGTGCTGCTGGCCGTTTGCGATGCCGGTCGGGGCACCTACGTTGACCCAGCGGGTATTGCCATGGACATCAATTGGCTGCAGTTATTCTCCGAGGTGAAACGTGCGCTGAAGAAGCGCGGCAGCTCGGAGCAGGACGCGGACGACTTCGTGCAGGAAGCCTTCGTCCGCCTGACCTGCTTCGCACGCGGTAGCCCCGTTGAGAACCCCGAGGCCTTTTTGATGAGAACGGCGCTCAATCTGTCGATCGACGCGCATCGGCACCGCGGCATCCGTGGCGCCGAGGTGCTTGTCGACGACGTCGTCATCGCCGACGCCCGGCCCGGCGTGGAGGATCAGCTGCTGGCTCGCGAGCGCATCGCGCGTCTGAATGCGGGCCTTGCCAACCTGGATGACCGGGCGCGCGAAATGGTTCTTTTGCACCGGGTTGACGGCTTGAGCTACGAGGAGATCGCCCGCCGGCACGGTGTCAGCATCAGCACGGTTCATCATCAGATCGCAAAGGCCTTGATGCAGCTGACCGGCTGGATGCACGGCTGGTACCCATGAGCCCGTCGGACTTCGATGAAGCGGGCAGGCGGGGCGCAGCCGGGCGGCCGCGGGTGACGCCCGAGATCGCCGCCGAGGCGGCCGTATGGGTGGCCAGTCTGCACGGGCCCGGCCGCAATCGCGCCATGGAGGACGAGTTCCGTGCCTGGCAGGCGCGTTCGCCCGCGCATCGGGAAGCGTTCGAACGCACCACCGACGTGTGGCAGGACATTCCCAGCATCAAGCTGGCCGATGCCTATGCCGCCGCTCACCCGCGGTCGTCCGAGCCCGAGGCGGGCCGCGCGCAGGGCGGCAATCGGCGGCGCGCGGTGGCTGCAGGCCTGGCCGTCTTTCTGGCAGGCGGCGGTGTGCTGTTCCAGCAGTGGCGCGAGCAGGGCGGGTACGGCACGGCCATTGGCGAGCAGCGGCTGGTCATGCTGGAGGACGGCACCCGCCTGCTGCTCAACACACACACCCATGTGCGGGTGGACTACGGCCCGAAGCAGCGCACGGTGGACGTCCGTGGCGGCGAGGCACTGTTCGAAGTGGCCAAGGACGCGGCCCGGCCGTTCGTGGTGCGCGTCGCGGGCAGCGAGGTCGTCGCACTGGGCACGGCCTTCTCGGTGAAATACATCGACGGCCCCAAGACCGCGGATTCGCTCACCGTCACGCTGATCGAGGGCCGGGTGAACGTGCGGCCGGCGGCAGGCGCCGTGACGGCGGGTCTGGCGCCCGCAGCCGCGGTCGTTCTCCATTCTGGCGATCGCCTGATGCTTGGTCGCGACGCGGCAGGCGCCACCGTGGTCAGGACCCGCATGGACCGACCCGACATCGAACGGGCCATGGCCTGGCAGCGCCAGGAGGCGGTCTTCGACGACACATCACTTGTCGACGCTGTTGCCGAGATCAACCGATACAGCCGAACACAGGTCGAGTTGTCCAACGAGCTTCGGCAGGCCCGCCTCGGCGTCAGTGGCGTTTTTCGTACCGGTGACAGCGCGGCATTCGCGCAGGCCGTGGCGGTGTTGCACGGGTTGCGCGTGCGGGAGACCGACGGACGGCTTGAGCTCGAAAAAGTTCGTTAGGGCAAGCACCGCCCAACGTTTCCTCGGCGCTCCCGTCATCTTGTTGTCACTCCGACAACAACATTGCGAGGGTACGAGATGCTCCAGAAGCCAATTGCCAACCGTCGACGCCAAGTGCGCTGGATCCCCTTTCCCGTCGCCTTCTCACTGCTGGTGGGTTGCAGTCTGGTCAGTGCGGCCGAGCCTCCGCTCGCGTCGCGCCACCTGATCGAGCAGCCCTCCCAGGATCTGGGCGACGCGTTGCGGTCCATCGCCCGGGTGACCGGCACGTCTGTGCTGTTCGATTCCCGGGCCGTTGCCGGCCGCACGGCCAAGGCGGTGTCGGGGCGGCTCTCCGGCCCCGAGGCCATCGCCGTGGTCCTGCAGGGGTCCGGGCTGGTATCGCACGTGACGCCGGCCGGTGCCGTGGTGGTGCGGCCCTCCGCGGCTGCGCCGGGCACGCCGGCCTCACCGGCGAGCGGCGGACCTGCGGCGGTCCGCGCCGATGAGGCGCCGCCGACAGGCGTGCAGGCATCCACCGAGGACGGCGCGGCTGACGGGCTGGTCGCCGCTCAGGTTCGAAGCGGCCCGGACGCCGCGCCGGCGGAGATCCAGTCGATCTCGCGGGTCGAGGTGACCGGCTCGCGCCTGCGCCGCGTGGAGGCCGAAGGGCCGGCGCCGGTGAACGTGTACACCGCCAAGGACATCGAGAAGAGCGGGCAGGCCAGCTTGCAGCGATTCCTCGCCGGCCTCAACGAAGTTTCCACATCGGCCGGGGAGGGCGGGTTCAGCCGCACGCTCGGGCAGGGCACCGTGCAACTGCGCGGCCTGCCGCTGGGCTCGACGCTCGTCCTGGTCAACGGTCGCAAGATCCAGGCGGTGGGCTCCTCGACGGGCAGCGTCTTCAACCTGAACCTCATCCCGCTGGCGGCGGTCGAGAGGGTCGAAGTGGTGCCTTCCGGATCCTCCGCCGTCTATGGTGGCGATGCACTTGCGGGCGTCGTCAACATCATCTTGAAGAAGTCCATGAGCGGTCAGTCCCTGGCGGCCCGGCTCGGGACTGGCCGCGGGCTCGGCGACGGCAGCGTGTCGCTGGCCACCGGCGCCACGACCGCGGATGGCAACTATCTGCTGGTCGGGGCCTTCAGCCGGTCGACCCCGCTCACGACCCTGGACCGCAGCTTCTTCAAGGATGTCGACTTCCGCGCCATCGGCGGCGCGGACGAGCGCCAGCCTTACTGCGCGCCTGGCAATGTGAGCAGCGTCAGCGGCAACCTGCCGGGGCTGACGTCCGGTGTCGCCGGCATCCCGCCGCTCGCGCCGGGTCATAAGCCCGCCATTGCCGACTTCCAGGCTACCGCCGGGCAGCGCAATCTGTGCAATCTCTACGCGACCGGCGGCGGTGCTGCGCTGGTCCACGGCACCCAGACCTTCGCGCTCCATGCGCTGGCCGATCGCCGCGTGGCCGAGCACTGGACGGCGTTCGGCGAGGTCATGTTCGTCAAGGACCGCACCGAGGCACCCGGGCGAGGGGTATCGCTGGTCGGGGTGACCGTGCCGGCGGCCAATCTGTTCAATCCTTTCGGCGTGGATGTGAAGGTGTCGTCCGTGCTCGGCAACGACAGCGGCCACCAGTCACTGCTGCGCCAGACCCGCTTCACCCGTGTGCTGGCGGGCGTCAGGGGCGAGCTGGCCAGCGCCTGGGATGCCGAGCTGACGGTCTCCACCAGCTCCGACCATGGGCGCTCGGTGGCGGCCAACGACTCGGTCAACTCGTCAGCGCTGGCGGCAGCCCTGGGGTCGACCTCCCTGGCGACCGCCTTCAACCCGTTCACGGCCGGACGCGCCGGGAACGATGAGGTGTTGCGCGGCATCCTGGTCGACACGCTGCGGCGGGACCGGGGCCGCAAGGACCAGGTCAGCGGGATCGTGCGCGGCAGCGCGGGCGAGCTGCCGGCCGGCCCGGTGGACGTCGTGGTCGGCGCGGAGGCGGCGAGGGACTGGTACGACATGTCCGTGCCGGGCCAGTCGGAGGTGCACGGTCAGCGCCGAAGCTCTGCGGCGTATGGAGAGCTGCGGGCGCCCCTGTTGGCCTCCGGCACCGGGCCCGGGAGCTGGGCGCTTGCCGCCGTCACGCTCGCCGCCCGGCATGACCGCTACAGCGACTTCGGCTCCGCCAGCACCTTCCAAGGCGGCCTGGAGGTGCGCCCCACGCGCACGCTGTTGATCCGGGGCTCGGCTGCCGGATCGTTCAAGCCGCCGACGCTGCTGCAGACGAACGTCAATGACATTTCCTACGAAGCCGCGCTGTTCGGCCTCGTCGATCCGGCACGCAACCGCGAGCCGATCACCGCCGGATCCGTCGTGCGGACCACCAACCGGGAGTTGACGCCGGAACACGGCAAGGCGCGCGGCATCGGCGCGGTGTGGGAGCCCGAGGGCGGGCAGGGCACACGGCTGAGCGCGACCTACTGGCAGCTCGAGATCCGGTCCATGATCGCGGTCCTGGCGCCGCAGACGGCGCTGGACTATGAGGGTGCCTTCCCGTCGTTCGTGACCCGCGGTCCATCGGTCAACGGCCAGCCCGGCACGGTCATCAGCGTCAAGTCGGCCGAGGCCAACTACGGCCGCCTGGAGACCGCCGGCAGCGACCTGGAGGCGGTCTACGCATGGAAGACATCCTCGGGCCGCGTGACCGCAGCGCTGGGCGCCACCCGGGTGAATGAATACCGTGTGCAGCTGTCGCCAGGCGCTCCCGCCATGGATCGGCTGGGCCGGCGATTCCTGGACTTCTGGGCGCCCAAGTGGAAAGGCCGGGCGTCCCTGGCGCTCGACGGCCCGGCGTTCAGCGTCGGGCTGACGAACCGCTATCTCGGTGCGTACAAGGATGCGGGCACCAGTACGAGGCGGCTCGGCGACCACTGGATCCACGATGTCTCCGCGAGCCTGAACCTGAAACGGCTGTGGCCCGACATGGTGTCCGGCTTCAACGCGGCGACGCTGGGGCTCAGCGTCACCAACCTCACCGACCGCCAGCCGCAGTACGTGCCCGGTGCGCCGAACTTCGACGTCACGCAGACCGACTGGCGCGGCCGCTACCTCGCGGCCCGGATCACGCTGGACTGGTAGTCCAGCGCCGGCTGTCCGGCTGGCCGGCTGGCCGGCCGCCCCGCTGACCCCTTGCTTTCGCAGCGCCTGCGCGTTGGGCAGGTGAGCTGCGCATTTCCCGGAATCCACCATGCGTCCCCTGCTGCTCGCGCCGTCGTGCGCCTTACTTTGGGTGCTGCTGCCCACCGCCCACGCCCACGTCCTTGCCGGTCCTCATGCGCGGGGTGGCCCGTCGGTCCGGGATGTCGTGGAGTTCACGCGACTCGTGCAGCCCGAGGGCAAGGAGGCGGACGAGCTGCGCCGGCAGGTTTCACCCGATGGCACCCGTGCGTTCATCGTCGTGCGCAAGGCCGACGTGTCCACCGACAGGAACCGCTACGAGATCCAGCTGCTGTCCCTCCGGCTGGATCAGTTGCCCGGCGGCCGTCCGCCGCCACCGCAAGTGGCGTTTGCTTTCGAATCGGCGCAGGACCCCTACTACGGGGATTACGCCATCCAGCAGGTGCGCTGGATGGATGACCGGACGCTGCTGTTCACCGGCCGGATCGAGGACGGTGTCAACCAGGCCTACCGCCTGGACCTCCCCACGGGGACGGTCAGCCGGCTCACGCACGAGGCGACGCCCGTGGTTGCCTTTGACGTCGCCAGGGATGGACGCCGCATGGTCTACGCGGTGCAGGTGCCCAATCCCCCGATGAAGGACGGTGCGCGCAGCATCGTCGTGGGCAACCAGTCGTTCTGGTCGGTCAAGTGGGGACAGGAGCGGCTGCAGGCCCAGGTGCGCCGGTACCGCTTCTATGTTGCCGACCTCGGCGTGCCGGCAAAGCCCCGTCCGCTGGGCGAGCCGTTCCACGAAGCGAACTTCGCCCGGCCTCAGGTGAGCATCTCGCCGGATGGGCGCTGGGCTTTGCTGCCGCGCTATGAGCCACACCGCACACTGGCATGGAGCCGTGACTATCCGCTGCTGGCCGAGGTCGTCGCCAGGTATGCGCCTGCGCTGCAGGCCGACCCCTTGCGCTACTACTCGGGCAGCATGGTCAGGACGGCGCGAAGGATGACGGCTTGGCGGCTGGACGATGGCCAGGAGAGAACGATCGTCGACGCGCCGGACGACGCGCTGCCGGGCTCGTTCCAGTACCGCTCGGACCGGCTGTGGCGGAACGGGGGCAGCTCGGTCGTCCTGGCGGGGACGCACCTGCCCAGGTCCGCCAGCGCCGGGACGTCGACCGGCTCCCACGTCATCGAGTACTGGCCGGACAGCGGCCGCTGGGAGGTGATCGCGGCGATGGAAGGTCGGGTGGGCGCGGCCCACCCGACCGACAATGGCTTTGTCGTGATCGACGGCGACAGGCGACGTCGCTTCCGGCGCAGTGGCGCCGGACGCTGGCAGGAGCTGCCGGACGCCGAGCCCGCGGCGAGACCGGCATCCGCCTGGACACTGCGCGTTCAGCAAGCCTTGAACGAGCCGCCGGATGTCGTGGCTGACGGGCCTGGCGGCCAGACGGTGCGCCTGACGAACATGAACCCCCAGTTCAGCATGGCGAGCTGGGCCGTCATGACGCCCTATGCGTGGCGCGACGCGGGAGGCCGGGAATGGACCGGCGGCCTGATGGGACCCGCGCACCAGACGCGCCGCAAGCTGCCGCTGGTGATCCAGACCTACTTCTACGACCCGGACGCGTTCTACCTGGACGGGCCGAACTACAACTCCGGCTTCACCAGCGCCTATCCGGGCCGGGCTTTCGCGCAGGAGGGTATCCGGGTGCTGGCGATGGACTTCCGCCCGACAAGCAGCGCCGCGACAAAGGCCGACGGCCAGGAGAAGCTGACGCAGTTCTATGAGGGCGTGCGCGCCGCTGTGCGTGCCCTGGTCGAGGACGGCCTCGTCGATCCCGAGCGCGTCGGCATCATCGGCTTCAGCACCACGGGCGAGGCCACCTTGAACCTCGTCACCTACTCGGACCTGCCCATCCGCGCCGCGACGCTGGCGGACGGGGACACCAACACGCTGTTCAACTACACCGTCGCGTACGGCGTGGAGGGATGGCGGCAGATGGAGTCGATGAACCGGGGCCTGCCCTACGGGCCGACGCGCGAGGCCTGGTTGCGAAACGACCCTGCGCTCAACACGGACTGTGTGCGCACGGCGCTGCGGATTGAGTCCTACGGGGCGCCGGTTTACGGCAACTACGACATCTACGCGCTGCTGCGGCGCCAGTACAAGCCGGTGGAGATGATCCTGATCCCGGGCGGCGCCCATTCCCTGTCCACGCCGAGCGAACGGATGATCTCGCTGCAGGGCAACCTCGACTGGTACCGGTTCTGGCTCAAGGGCGAGGAGCGCACCGTCCCCATGCTGGCGGGCGAGACGCCCGCGTCACTGCGCGCGCAGTACGACAGCTGGCGCCAGATGGAGAAGATGAAGGCGGACCAGGACGCGAAGCCCCGCTGCGCCCGCGAGCCCAGTCGCGGATGAGCTCAGCTCGTGCCATTGGCCTGCTGCCGCCACAGCTGCGCATACAGGCCTCCCAGCGCCAGAAGCTGCGCGTGGCTTCCTCGCTCGCGGACCCGGCCGTCTTCGAGCACGACGATCTCGTCGGCATGCATGACGGTCGACAGCCGGTGCGCGATGACGAGGGTCGTGCAGCCGGCCGTCAGTTCGCGCAGGTTGCCCAGCACCGCAGCCTCCGTCCTGGCGTCGAGCATGGAGGTGGGCTCATCCAGCACGTAGAGCCGCGGCCCCCTCAGCACCGCGCGAGCCAGGGCCAGTCGCTGGCGCTCGCCGCCGGACACGGTCTGGCCGCGCTCGCCCAGCAGCGTGTCGTAGCGCTGGGGCAGGCCGGCGATGTGCTGGTGAATATGGGCATGCTGCGCCGCCCGCTGGATGTCGTCGGCCGTCGCGCCGGGCTGGCCCAGGGCGATGTTGGCGTTGACCGTGTCCCGCAGCAGTCCGGGGTCCTGCGGCACCCACCCGATCATGGCCCGCAGCGCGTCCACCGGCAGGGTCTCGATAGGGCAGCCATCGATCAGGATGCGCCCCGCCTGTGGCGCGTAAAGCCGCAGGAGCAGCCGGGCCAGGGATGACTTGCCGCAGCCGCTGCGACCGATGATCGCAGTCGTGCGGCCGGCCCGGATGTCCAGGTTCAGGCCGCGCAGCACCGGCCGATGCGGGTCGTACCCAAAGTGCACGTCCTCCAGGCGCAGCGCTGGTGCCCGCAGGTCGGTCTGACGCTGGGCGCCGGGCGGCAACAGGGGCGGCACCGCCTCGGCCGGTTCGGCCAGGATGTCGAGCAGTGGCCGCATGAACCCGACGGCGCGCGTCAGGTCCCGGGTCGCGGCCCCCAGGGTCTCGAGCGGGCGAACCATCTGCAGCATGTAGACGTTGGCGAGGACGAAGCCGCCCACCGTGATCTCGCCCAAGGCCACCGCCCCGGCGGCGACATAGAAGGACGCCGCGAGCGCCAGCGCAAAGATCGCCGAAGCTGCAAGCCCGCTGTACGCGGTCAGCCGGTGCAGGCGCAGCCACCGGGTGACCAGCAGGGAAGAAGCGCCCGCCAGCGCCCGCTCGGCGGCCTCCGTGGCGCCGAAACAGCGCAGCGTCTCGACCTGGGCCGCCCCATCGCTGAGCCGTGCATACACCTCCAGGCTCGCGGCGGAAACGGCTTGGACGGCCGGACGCTGAGAACATACCCCGACCGCGAAGACCGCCAGGTACAGCAGCGAGGTGGCGACGAAGACGGCCACCAGCGCGGGTTGCTGCAGCTGGGCCAGGATGACCGTCATCCAGGCCAGCTCGATGAGCGTCGGGGCGATGCTGTTCGTCGCGTGCGAGACCATGGCCTGCGCGCCGGCGGCGGCCAGGTCGGCGCTGTGCAGCAGCTCCGCGCTGCGGCGATTGACGAGGTAGGCCAGTGGCAGGCGCAACAGGTGCCCGAAAAAGCGTTGGCGCAGTCGGGCCAGCACGCGCTGCTCGATCCTGCCGGCCAGCAGCGGCCGGAGGTCCGAGGCCAGACGCGCACCGATCAGCACGAACAGGTACACCGCGCCATGGGTTATCACCGTCTGCCTCCCAGACGGGCCGTCCAAGCCCTGTTCCGCCACCGCGTCGACGAGGTGTTTCAACGCCAGCGGTGAACCCGCCACGAGGCTGGCACCGAGCGCGACGAGCAACAGCGTACCGAGCAGGTCGAGCAGCACGGAGCGGTCGGCACAGGCGCGGATCAGGCGCAGCGCGGATCCGAGCGCTCCCAGCTGTCGCATGGCGTGCCATCAGGCGATCAGACGGGGGCAGCGCGCGCCGGAGTCGCGACCTGAAGCCACGCTTCGGTGGCGATGCAGGCGTGGATCTCCGTGACATGCGTGGTCCTCGCGGCAAGGCGGCCGGCCAGCGCCGCCTCGGCGCGCCGCCGGTCCAGCAGCCCATGCCTGACCAGCTGACCCTCCAGCAGCATCGCCTTCGCGAACGGCAGATTGCGCTGCAAGACGGTCGCGATGTAGTCGGCCGCGCCTCCCTTGGATCGCCGGCCTGCAATCTCCGGCGGGATGAGGTCCGCAAAAGCGCGCCGGGCGAGGGCGCGTCCACGGCCGCCCTGCGTCAGGACGTAGGTCGGCGTCGCCAGGCAGAGCTCGAGCAGCGGCTGTGACATCAGGGGCTGGACACGCTCGGGTGCAGCATCGCGCAGGTAGTGGTTGTAGTACTCGAACGGGGTGACCACCATGCCCAGCTGATGGAACTTGCCGATGGGCAGGTCCTGCGCGTCGAGCCAGCCCGGGTGGATGAACCGCTGCGCCCTCGCCAGCGCCGCAGCCATCGCCTCGGGGTGCATCAGCGTCAGATGCCGACCCGCGCCATCGACCGGATTGCCCCTGAAGCTGCGAGACATGACCGCCTGGCGCAGTGCCTTCCAGAAGGAGACATTCCCCAGGTGAGCAGCGTCCAGCGCGGCCTCCATGAGGCCGGGGGCGAAGCCGCGGTCGCGCAGGTAGTCGGCGGCCGGCCAGGTGCATTGCACTTCGAAGAACAGCTGGTCACCGCCGGCGCCGTTGAACACGGTGCCTGCCTGGTGCAGCCGGGCGACCTCCGCATCGGTGCGGCTCGATGCCATGAACCCCAGGTAGTTGGCGGGTACGGGTGTGCGACTCACCTTCAGGACGTCCTCGAGACGGAACCCGTCGTCGACGGTCCGCTCGATCAGCGTTGCGTTGACGCGCTGTGCAGCCCGTCGTGCGTACCTGCGCTCGTCGCTGTCGGTGCCGGCGCCGTAGTAGTTGAGGCAGACGACTTCGCCAGCGTTCGCTTCGGCCGCCAGGTTGCCCAGCAGGATGGCGGAGTCCACGCCGCCGGACAGCCTGAGCACGATGCGGCCGTAACAGGCCGCCCAGCTTCGCACGCAGCGGGCGACCGTGTCCCGCAGCAGCCCCGCGGCATCGGGGATGGCCCGCGACGACGCATGCCGAGCACAGTCTGCAGCGCTCCAAAGGCGCTCAGGCGGGCCATCATCGGACGACATCGGTGTCAGCTCCCCGGCCAGCAGCTGGGTCACACCGCTCAGCAGGGTCGCGCGGCCACTCAACGTGCCCAGCACCATGTGGGCAGCGACCGCCTGCCAGTCGACAGGCGGCATGCCGATGTCGATGAGCGAGGGCAAGTCCTCCAGCCACGAGAGCACGATGTTCACCCCATGAAGCTCGATCCGGTAGCAGGGCAGGGTGCCGGTGGGGTCGCGCAGCACGCGCGGCTGCCCTGCAGATGACGGCAGGAAGGCGACATACCGGCCCCAGAACTGGTCGAGCAGCGCCCGCCCGTCCGACTGCACGATGCGTCGGCTTTCGGCGTCGGTGAGGTCGACATCCACCGGCTCGGGCACCAGCGCGCTGCGCCGGAACAGGCGTCCGAGGATGACGCCCTGGTTCCCGGGTAGCAGGTAGGCGCCGTTGACGCGCGGCATCTGACCCCTCATGTAGACGCGCAGTCCGGCCGCCACGAGCACGGCACGCCAGCCATGCCCGCACAGCGCCTGTTCCAGCCGCCGCGCCAGGGCGGGCAGTTCCGGGGCGCTGGAGTTCCAGCTGAAGCCGATGTAGCGAAACATGGTGTCCTCAGACGATCAGCAGCGGCGTGTAGGTGCGGACGTGTTCATGGACGTCGTTGAGCACGAGGTGGCCGCTCTGCACCCACGAATGCGCAGCGAACGGACGTGTGCGCACACCTACGACCCAGGAAGCAAACAAGCCCTTCCCCGCCAGAAACCGCACCAGCGTCAGCGAGTCATGCAGGCACTGGTCCTGCGCCGTGAAGACGAAGGGGCGCAGCCGCATGTACGCGGCGACGGCAGCGCCGAGCCGCTCGGCATCGGCCGGCAGCTGCACAGCAGGGCGGACCCGCAGGCGCCGCACGCCTTTCTCGATGTCAGCGAGGCAACGACGCTTCATCCAGAACTTGGCCACGGAGGCGGACCACGCAAGGTTCGGCAGGTCCGCCCAACGGATCGAGGTCGGGTGCGGGTCGAGATGGGCCAGCAGCGTGTCGTGCGCCGGCTCGATCGCCTGCACGGGTGCGCGGCGTGTGCCTGCATCCGCGAGCATCCTCAGCGCGAGGAGCTTGCCGAGCCAGGCATCAGGCACCGGATCCGGCCCCACCGGCACCCCGGCCGCGCCGTCGGCGGGCCAGTCCACGATCAAGCGCGACAAGGCCGCCAGCTGCGCCCCGCCGATCCCGAGGTACTTGTCCCGCTGCAGGTCCAGCAGGATCACCTGGGCATCGATGCGGCACGCACGCACATGGTCGGCGAGGCGGTACGGCATCGATGGGTCCTTATTCGAAAGAGTGTTGCAAGGGCGTGGCAGAAGGGCGTGCGGCCGGCCGACCGCACGCCCTTCGTACTACTGGCCCGTTACGGCTTGTACGGTGCGACTTCGTTGAGCTCAGGCTCCACGCCCTGGATGCGACCCTTGGTCTCTTCCTTGGCATCGCCCAGTTCGACGATCTCCAGTTCCAGGTCCAGTTCTTCGTTCATGACGTTCTCCTTGCGGTTGAGTACACAGACGCCGTCGGCGGTTGCCTCGGGCAGCTCAAAGATAGGGACCGTGGCGCATCGATGAAAGACCTGTCTCGGATGACCGGATGGCGTTCGGTCACCTGCGAGGCCAGTGCATGGCGCCAGTGCCTGCACCGCAGGCCGTCCCCGGGCTCGGCAGGCGTGATGGGTGAGGTCCTATCCGTTCGGAAAGGGCCAAAGGCCGCTGTCATCGCCGAACGAAGCGGGGACTGTTCCAAGTTGGGGGGAGAACAACAAGGGCCTCCCTCGTCAGGGTGTCATGCAGACGTCCGTCCATGAAGGCAGACCGCCGAAGTACTGGCACATCTATTGGCAGGCCGCCTCCGGGCGCGACCTGCTGCTGAACCCTTGGCTCGTCGAGCGGATCAAAGCCCGGCTGGTGGGCGCCCATCGTTCGGGCGGCCGCGGACTCATCTACTACCTGCTGCTACCGCATGAGATCCACCTGATCTCCCGGCTGCCCGTCGACGACTCGCCGAGAAGGCTCGCCTCGGGCCTGGCCAATGTGATCGCCAGGAGAGTCCGGGAGGCGGACGGCTGTGTCGGGCCGGTGTTCGCTGGCCGCTACCAGGCCCACCGCGTGGAGCGGATCGAGGTGCTGGGCCACGAGATCCGCATGCTGGGATGGCGTCCCGTTGGTACGGGGCTGCGCGCGGCCCCGACACATTTCCCGCATGCGGCGTTGCGAGCCATCCTCGGGCTTGGCCTGGCGGACGGCGTGGAGGCCGGCGCGGTGCTGGCCCACTTCGGCAGTTCCGTGCCGCTCGCGCGCCACGCGATCAGGAAACTGCTGGCGAACACGCCCTCGACGCTGGAAGTCCTCCAGTGGGAACTGGCCCACGGACTGGCCCGTGCTCGTGCGACGCGCGGCCCGGCCGGATCGATGGCGCGCCAGGTGCGCGGCCCTGCGGCCGTTCTTGTGGCGGCCAGCGAGCCCCAGGGAATCGACGGAGCGCTCGAGTTGCTCGAGGGCTGGGTGCGGGCCAAGCTGGGCCCGTGCGCCGGACCCGACCCGTCGTCGCGCCGGGGCGTCGAGAGCGCCCGGGGGCGAGCCCTGGTGGCCGGCCTGGCCGTGAACCTGGGGCTGTGCTCTGCCGCCACCGTTGCACGTCACTTCGGGCGGTCGAGGGCGACGCTCAGTGAACAGATGACCCGAAGCAGCACCCGGGCCGCCGATCGCGCCATCCTCGCCATACCGGCTGAGCGCCTCGTCAGCGAGGCGATCGAACTCGCCACGCACGCCGAGCATCGCGGCGGCCCTGCAGCACCTTGACCGGTGCAACAACCTTGCGCATTTTTTCTCGTGCTATAGCAGGATGATACGCATGGCTCTCCGTCTATCACTTTTGCGCCTGCTTTGGCAGCCGAAATATATTCGACTGAGGCCAAGGCAGCTAAACACCTGCCAAAGCAGTCGCGTACCGGCTTCGAAAGCTGGCCGACTCAGCCAAGCGGCCCGCCCCTGCGAGCGCTCAGTATGTACGCCCGGATGCCTCGGTCAGCCCAACAATCGAGTTCCGCGCCAGCCTCACCGGGAATCTCTGCTGCCCATGTCCAGTTCGCCCAGCAGGGCGGTCAAGTCCTCCACGCGTTGCGCGATCAGGCTGCACGCCTCACCCCTGCGTTGCCACCGACCCCGGACGGCCGGCAGACTCGATGCCAGCAGCTGCTTGCGCTGCGCCTCCTTGGCGCTCGGCCACACAATGACCCGCACGTTGCCGGTCTCGTCCTCCTGGCTCACGAACATCACCCCTTTGGCTGTTTCTGGCTGCTGAAGGAACGTGACGAGGCCGCATTAGTCCAGCTCCCGGCCGTCCTTCATCTGTGAGAGCTGCTGAAGCCGTTGCGAAGCGGCGCGCGCTCCCGCGGCCTTCACGATGCGAACGGCCCTGAACCTGGCTGTCGACGCCCACCGCATGAAGGTGGCCCACGGTGAGCAGGTGCTGGCCGAGGAGGTGGTCCTGGGGGACCACCCCGGACGCCGAGGCGGCCTTGCTTGCCAAGTAGCGTGTCGTGCACCTGAGCGAGGGTGTCAACCGGCTGAGCGAGAAGCACGAAGCATCTTCCTGGCCCATTGCATCGACGGACTGCGCTACGCCGAAATCGCCAAGATCCGTCGCGTGAGCGTCACGACGGCCCGCACCCATGTGGCGAAGGCGACGCTGCAGCGCACTCGCTGGATGCAAGGTTGGTATTAGTAGCGCCTTTGCGCAGGCGTTTCGCTGCGGACGCACTTCCGCCGTCGCTAAACTGAGGCGATCTGTTACATCTTTGCGAGGGGTCATGGGCGGCGTGCGGTCTGGAACATTGCCGAGTCTCGGGAGTTGCGGGGACAGCCATCGGCGTTTGCGGACGGCGTTGTCTTGAGCGCTCCGGATCGGCTGGCCGGGCAGGTGCAGGTCAGGCAGCAGACCCAGCAGCGCGCGCGCGACCAACACGGCCGCAACTGCCGCCATTGCGATGCACCGCTGGACGACGGGGCCCGTTTCTGCGGTGAGTGCGGCGCCTCCACCGGCGCGCCATGCTCACATTGCGGCGCTGAGGTGGGCGGTGGGGACTTCTGCGAGGCTTGCGGGCAATGGCTGCGGGACGGTCAGTGCCGCTTTTGCTATGCCGAGCTGGTCGAAGGCGCGACCTTCTGCACCGACTGCGGCAACGACCAGAACGGCCTCCTGTGCAGCCGCTGCCAGACCGCCAGCTTCTTCGACTTCTGTGGCGGCTGTGGAGATGCGCTGTCCGAGACCGCGCAGCAGATGGCGCACTCGCCTGCTGAGCCCGGCCTCGCCGCGGCGCTGCAGGCCTTGCAGCAGCTGGGCCAGCGGGTGCTGCAGGAGCCACCCTCCTCACTGGTGCCCAGTGCAGCGCCTGAGCCGATCGGTTTGAATCTGGCCGCGTCCCTGCGATCGGTGCGCGACACCGCGCAGCGCCAGGCCGCGAGCGCCGAGGCCGCTCGCCAGCAGGCCGAGGCAGCACGCCGTGAGGCCGAGGCGGCCGGGCTGGCCGAACAAGCCCGCCGGGTCGCCGAGCAGCGGCGCTTGGACCGGGAGGCGCAAGAGCAGGCCGCGCATCAGCAGGAGATGGCGCTGAGCCAGGCGTCGCAGCTGACGCTGTCGGCGCAGCTGCGCGCCGCGCGCGAACGGGTGCAGGCGGTGCTGGCCGCGGCCGAGGGGCTGACCTTCGACGACCCGCAGACCGCCCGCCGGCATTTCATGTCGATGCGGGTGAAGCTGGCGCGTGAGGGACAGGTGCCGCGCGGCTGGCGCTGCAATTTCGCCGACTGCGAGCACGGCACGCCCAACGAATGCGCAGATCCGTCCCAGGGAGGACGCTGGCTGTTTGACTGAGGCGCAATGCCGCCTGCGCTGCCGGCCACGCCAGCGCGCCATCGAGGAATCTACGTGAACACCTGTGCCTCCTGCGGCGCGGCCAACCGGCCGTCCGCCAAGTTCTGTAAACGGTGCGGCAGTGAATTCAAGCCGCCCGAGACCGACGCATTGCTGGGCTCGCTGGTAGGCCTGCAGCCGCTGCGAGACATTCTGGACGGCCTGCGCGCAGAGACCGAGGCACGGCGCCGGGCGGGGCGCGACGCGCGTCATCGCATGTCCATGCTGCTGATCGGCGAGTCGGGCACCGCCAAGTCGCGGCTGGGGCCGCTGATCACCCAGGTGCTCTACAACCTGCAGCTGGTCAAGAAGGCGCAGCCGGTGGTCGTCAATGCACTGCAGCAGGACGAGCTGGACAGCCAGAAGCTGGCCGCGACGTTTGCGCGGGCGAAGGACGGCGTGCTGTTCGTCGACAACGTGCAGCAGCTGTTCTCCGAGCAGGGCGAGCCGCTGCCGCCGTTCCAGCAGCTGATGCACCTGATGGAGGGCTCGGAGCTGGACCCGGTGGTCATCATGGCCGGCCTGCCGGTGCGCCTGCTGGCGTTCTGGCAGCAGGAGCAGCTGCGCAACTTCCAGAAGCACTTCCAGCACATGGTCAACATCCCCGACTACACGCCGGCGGAGCTGACCGAGATCGCGGTGGCGACGCTGCAGCGCCAGGGCTTCAAGCTGCCGGAGGACACCCGCCAGCAGCTGCTGATGCGCATGCGCTGGCTGTACCGCGACATCAAGTCGGGCCGGTCCCGCATCCGCACCATGAACGGTCGCCTGGCGCTGGAGGAGGCGGCCGAGATGGAAAGCGCCTATTTCGCGCGTGCTGGCACCGACAACCTGCTGCTGCCGGCCGATGTGCTGGCCCCGGCCGACCGGGTCAAGTCCATCGACGAGATCATGGCCGAGCTGGACGGCTTCATCGGCATGGACAACATCAAGACCGAGGTGCGCCGGCTGCACAAGCTCATCCAGAGCAACCGGCTGCGCCAGAGCATGGGCCTGGCGCGCGGCGAGGCCAAGCTGGCGGAGCATTTCGTGCTGACCGGCAACCCCGGCACCGGCAAGACCACGGTGGCACGCTCGCTGGGCCAGGTGTTCGAGGCGCTGGGCGTGCTGCCCACCGGCCATGTGGTGGAGGTGGACCGCAGCAAGCTGGTCGGCGAGTACCAGGGCCACACGGCGGCCAAGGTGATCGCCGCCTGCAAGCAGGCCGAGGGTGGGGTGCTGTTCGTCGACGAGGCCTATGGCCTGGTCAAGGGCGACAACGACAGCTTCGGCAACGAGGCGGTCGACACACTGCTCAAGCGCATGGAGGACGACCGCGGCAAGTACGTGGTCATCGCCGCCGGCTACGACAAGGAGATGCAGGAGTTTCTGCGCAGCAACTCCGGCCTGCGCTCGCGCTTCGCCCACTTCTATCACCTTGAGGACTACACCCCCGAGGAGCTGACGGCCATCTTCGAGCTGCTGGCCTCGGCCGACAAGCTCAGCCTGGGTCCGGGCACGCGCGACAAGGTCAAGGCCTACTTCACGGCGCTGTGCGCACGCAAGACGCGCGAGTTTGCCAATGGCCGCGAGGCCCGCAACCTGCTCGGCACGGTGATGCGCGAGCAGTCCGACCGCCTCAACGAGCTGGACGGCCCGCCCGACGCGCAGATGCTCAGCACGCTGATGCCCGAGGACGTGCCCGCCGCATCGGCCGGATCCGAGGGCGACCTGGCGGCTTCCATGGCCCAGCTGAACGCCATGATCGGGCTGCAGGGTGTCAAGGATGCGGTGCGGCGCCTGGAGGCCGCGCTGGCGCGTGAACGCGTGCTGGGTCGCAACAAGCCGCTGACGCGCCATTTCGTCTTCACCGGCAATCCCGGCACGGGCAAGACCACGGTGGCCCGCCTGCTGGCCAAGGTCTTCCACGGCCTGGGGCTGCTGCCCACCGACCGCGTCATCGAGGTGGTGCGCCAGGACCTGGTCAGCGCCTACCGCGCCGACACGCCCAAGCAGACCAACAAGGCCATCGACAACGCGATGGGCGGCGTGCTGTTCATCGACGAGGCCTATTCGCTGCTGCCACCGGGCAGCTCGGGCGACCCAGGCATCGAGGCCATCAACACGCTGCTCAAGCGCATGGAGGATGACCGCGGTAAGTTCGTCGTCATCGCGGCCGGCTACAACCGCGAGATGCAGGTTTTCCTGGATGCCAACAGCGGCCTGCGCTCGCGCTTCACCGACAGCATCGACTTCGCCGACTATGACGGCACCGAGATGCATTGCATCTTCCAGCGGCTGTGCGAGGCCGACGGCCTCACGACCGAGCCCGGCTTCGAGGAGGCGCTGGCCGAACACCTGGACGCCGTCTACGCGAACCGCGACGCCAATTTCGGCAACGGCCGCACCGTGCGGCAGCTGTTCGAGAAGGTCTGCGGCGCCTGCGCCGCGCGCGTGGCCACGCTGGGGCTGCCCGCGAGCGAGCAGCCGGCCGCGATGCGGCTGCTGACCCGCGCCGACCTGGATGACGCCATCCACAAGACCGGAGAGTCCGCATGAGCCTGCACTGCCCCGGCTGCAAGGCCGACATCGACGATGATTCCTTCTACTGCGACCAGTGCGGCACCGAGCTGCTGAAATGCGGCCGCTGCGGCTTCGTCGGCAAGGGCAAGGTCTGCCCCCACGACCGCACGCCGCTGATGCCGGCAAAGACGCTGGGCGCCCTCTCGGCAGCTGGCCCGAGCGCGGCCACGTCCAGCCTCAGTTCCGCGCCGGCGGCGCCCGTGCCGCAGCCCGCGCCGACCGCTGCCGTGGCGGCTCCGGCCCCCTCGGCGCCGACCGGCACGCAGTCGCTGTGCCTGCGCAATGCCGCACACGGCGTGGCCCTGCGCCCGGCCTCGGGCGACGTGCTGGGGCGGCGCTTCGGCCCGCATGCCGACGTGCTGGCGCGCTTCTCGCAGATCTCCAGCAGCCACCTCGAACTGCGCCGCGACGCCGGCGGCGCCTGGTTCGCCAAGGACCTGAAGTCCTTCAACCACAGCTTCTACAACGGCCGCCAGATGCCGCCGGAGCAGGAGCAGCGGCTGGACGCCGGCGCGACGCTGTCGCTCGGTGATGTGGCGTTCACGGTGAGCTTCGAATGAGGGTGGATGTCGACGCCCGCTGCGACATCGGCTGCGTGCGCCAGAACAACGAGGACATGATCCTGGTCGGTGACCGGTTGCTGCGCGACGCGGTGCTGGGCACGCGGCTGGAGGCGGCGCAGACCGGGCGCCTGGTGCTGGCCGTGGCCGACGGCATGGGCGGCGCGGCCGCGGGCGAACATGCGAGCGACTATGCGCTCAGCCGCCTGTCGGCCTTCATGCAGGCCGTGCCGGCCGACCTGGACGATGCCGACCTGACGGGCGTGCTGGAACTGTGGGCCTACCGTACCCACGCCGAGCTGCTGGCGCAGGGCGCCGACGACCCGCGGCGGGCCGGCATGGGCACCACCGTGGTCGGGCTGCTGATGGCCGGTGGCCGCGGCTGGCGCTTCCATGCCGGTGACAGCCGGCTGTACCGCCGCCGCGACGGCGTGCTGCAATGCCTGACGCAGGACCATTCGCTGCGCCAGGCCAGCGGCAATGCCGACATGCCGGCCAACCTGCTGGTCAACGCCCTGGGCGGCGGCGGCGAGAGCTTTCTCGAATGCGCCGAGATCGCCGATGGCATCCGGCCGTTCGACCGCTTCCTGCTGTGCAGCGACGGCCTCACCGAGATGGTGGACGACGCCGACATCGCCCGCGCGCTGGTGGCCGATCGCGAGACCGCCGCGCGCACCCTGGTGCAGCTGGCCCGCCAAGCCGGCGGCCTCGACAACATTTCCGTGCTGATCGCCGACATCCCGCGCGCACCAGCCTCCGACGCTTCCCGCCCTTCCGACGCATGACTTCCTCTTCCGACACCCATTCGCCCCAGGGGCCGGCAGGTACCGCACGGCTCGATGCGGCTGGCCCATCCGGCACCGCCCGCGTGGATGCCGGCCCCGCCGGTACCGCGCGCGTTGTCCCGCCCGAGCCCGTCGGCCCCGCCGGCACCGCCCGCATCGCCACGCCGGACCTGACCGGCCCGGCCGGCACGGCGCGCGTCGTCGAGGCCACGGCCACGATGGCCGGGGCCGGCGGCACCGCGCGTGTCGGCGCGGAGTCCCTTCCCACCGCCCAGACCGACGACGACGGCGGCGCCCAGCACCTGATGCCGGGCCAGGCAGTCACGTTCAAGGGCCGCAGCTACCGCGTCGAATCCACGCTCAGCACCACCACCAGCGAGGCCCGCACCTACGTGGTGGCAGAAGGTGACCAGCGCTACGTGCTTAAGCACTACCGTGCCGGCGTGCGGGCGCCGCTGGCGGCGCTGGCCGCCATCCAGGCGGCGCCGCACGTCAACGTTGTGGCCATCCATGATCAGGGGCATGCGGCGGGCCAGGACTTCGAGGTGCTCGAGTACTTCCCGGCCGGCACGCTGGACCAGCTGCTGCGTCGCGACGGCCCGCTGCGCGATCTGGAGCGGCTGCGCCGCCTGGCCACGCAGATCGCCGACGGCCTGCAGCACCTGCACGACCGTGTGGGGCTGATCTACCAGGACCTCAAGCCCGAGAACGTGCTGGTCTCCGGCCCCGACCTGGCACGCGTCGTGCTGGCCGACTTCGGCATCTCCACGCTGCGCCAGGGCAGCGGCGACGTACAGGTGACGGCCAACGGCACGCGCGAGTACGCGGCGCCCGAGCTGGCCCGCTTCGGCAACGAGACACTGACGCTGGTGTCCGAGAAGGTGGACTACTTCGCGCTGGGCATCACGCTGCTGGAATGCTGGCAGGGCAGCCGGCCCTTCCAGGGCGTGCCCGATGGCGTGCGCGTGGCGCAGATCCGCGAATGCGAGGTGCCGTTCCCGGCCGGCATGGACGCGTCACTGGAAACGCTGATCAAGGGCCTGCTCAACCCCAGCGTCAAGCAGCGCTTCGGCCTGGAGCAGGTGCGTCGCTGGGTGGCCGAGCTGCCGCTGCAGGTGGACTACACCCGCACCCAGCGCGTCTACGAGCGACTGGCCTTCCGCGGCGACGAGACCTACGAGACGCCGGCCCAGCTGGCCGCGCTGCTGGAGAAGTACCCCGAGCTGGGGCTGGACTATCTCTACGTCGGCACGGTGGGCAAGTGGCTGGAGGCGGCCCGCGACATGGAGCTGGGCACGCAGATCCAGAAGATCGTGCGCCAGTTCGATCAGGATGACGCCCACCGCCGCGCCGGCCTGGTGCGGGCGGTCTACACGCTGGACGCGCAGCGACCCTTCGTGTCGGCCGGCGGGCGCCGCTGCACCACGTCGGAAGAACTGGGCGATGCGCTGCTGGCCGAGCAGGACCACTACGTCGCCGCGCTGGCCCAGCCCTTCGATCCCTTCTACCTCTACCTGCAGGCGCGCGGCGAGGGCGAGTTCGCCGGCGAGATGCTGTCCCGCTTCATGGGCAAGCAGGGCGCCAAGGCCGCGTTCAACCAGCTGGTCTACGAGCTGCACAGCGGCGGGCGCATCCGCCTGAAGCTGGCCGGCCGCGAATTCCTGTTGCCCGAGGAGCTGGCCGATGCGCCCGCCGATGTGCAGCAGGCGCTGCGCGACGGGCTGCTGGAGCCGCAGTCGCGGGTGCTGCTGTGGCTGATGAAGCTGGGCATCGTCGAGCAGCTGGAGGCGCTGCCCAAGGCCAAGCCGGTGGACCAGCTCAGTGTCACCCAGGCCATGCCCTGGCTGCGCCTGACCGACTTCGTGCCCGACATCGACCAGCGCACCGACGACGTGGTGATGGGCCTCATGCGCGCGCACCGCAACGACCTGCTCGACGAGTTCGTGCGCCAGGGCCAGAGCTTCGACGCGCCCAAGAACGTCTGGAAACCGCTGGTCATCGCCGCCTGCTGGGGCCGTCTGGACGAGGTGCGCTTCATGCTGGACCATGGCGCGGACATCGAGGTGGTCGACAAGGAGGGCGATAGCGCGCTGTCCGGTGCGATCCGCTACCGCCGCCAGGAGGTGATGGAGCTGCTGTTGTCGCGCGGCGCCACGCTGGCGTCTTCGCTGCCGGACGGTCAGACCCTGCTGGGCCTGGCGCTGCAGCCGCTGCAGACCGACAAGCAGAAGTACCCGGTCGAGCCCGCCGTGGTCGCGCGGCTGCTCAAGGCCGGCGTGGATGCCAACGCCATCAGCGCCAACGACCTGACGCCGCTGCAGCGCGCCGTGGCCTGCGAGGTGCCGGATGTCGCGCTACAGCTCATCGACCTGCTGGTCGATGCCGGGGCCGACCCCGACCGGCCCAGCCAGGACGGCGTGCTGCCGCTGCACATGGCGCTGGTTGAAGCGCCGCTGGACCGGGTGCTGCCGGTGGTCGACAGGCTGCTGGCCCGTGGGGCCGACCCGCACCGGATCGGTCACAACCACCTGGTCAAGGGCGCCAGTCCGTGCAACGCCTTGTTCATGGCGCTGTACAGCCACCATTTCAAGCACAAGCATGCGGCGGCCTACCTGCCGGTCATCGAGCGGCTGCTGAAGGCCGGCGTCAAGCCGCACCTGCTGGACCAGGGCAAGGCGCCACTGCACTGGGCGGCGCTGTGGGGCGACGAGGCGCTGGTGCAGCTGCTGCTGGCCCATGGCGCACGGCGCCACCAGGTGGGCGACGACCACATGCTGCCCGCCACCTACGCCCGCGTGGCCGGCGCGCAGGCGCTGGTGTCGCTGCTGGCGCCGGGCTTCGGCCTGCTGCTCAGCGGCTACCTGAAGCAGTTCGGCGCGCTGCTGTTCAGGTCGCTGGTGCTGATGCTGCTGGTGCTGCCGTTGCTGCCGACCGGCACCTGGTTCAAGAACAACCTGGGCAACCTGGCCTGGCTGCACCCGCTGGGGCTGGGGCTGATGTACGGCCAGCTGCTGCTGACCGCGCTGGCGCTGCGCGCCAATGCGCTGGGTGACGGCCGCGCCTTGCTGGGCGTGCTCAAGGCGGCCATGCGCTCGCTGAAGGGCTGGTTCAACTGGCTGGTGATGGCGCCGCTGGCGCTGGCGGTGGTGGGAGCTGCCGGCGATGCCGCGCTGACGCAGGTGCTGCGCGACTTCCAGCTCTTCCACCTGCTGCGCTTGTATCAGTGGCCGCTGTTCGCCGCGGCGCTGCTGCTGTGCGGGGTGTCGGTGGTGTTGAGCCGGCGTGCCGCGGCGTTCAGCGCGCCCTATGAGAAGTTCGCGCAGGCCAAGCACAACCGGCCGGCTGGCGCGCTGCGCCGCGGCGGTTGGCTGATCAGCGTGGTGCTGGCGGGCCTGCTGCTGTGGCCGACCTATCTGCTGGTCGATCGGCTGATGAACGGCTCCTCGCGAGCAGACGCAGCGGCCGAAGACGACGCCGCGGACCTG
Organism: uncultured Comamonadaceae bacterium; assembly: GCA_963992225.1. GTDB lineage: Bacteria > Pseudomonadota > Gammaproteobacteria > Burkholderiales > Burkholderiaceae_C > Pelomonas. Next base: position 43,627 of record CAXDTK010000008.1, read on the forward strand.
GCCGCGATGACGCCGCTGGGCCGCGGCAGCATCACGCGGCCCTGGGCCGTGCGCGACGGCAGCGGCGGGCTGGTCTGCACGCTGCCGGCCGGCACGCCGCTGACCGACCTGCGCGGCACGGCCGGCCAGCCGGTGCTGATGGCGCGCGTGGCCAAGGCGCCCACCGCCTGCGCGGGCCGCCTGACCGTGCCGATCAAGGTCCATCGCGACTGGGTGCGTATCGCCGGCGCCAGCGAACCCGAGCGCAAGCCCGCGGCCGCCGAGGCACCGCGCAAGCCGGCGGCCGAGGCCGCTGCGCCCAGCCCGGCGCGCACGGTAGCCGGCACGGTCAGCGGACTGTCGCCCGACGGCTGGCCCGTCATCGACGGCCAGGCGCTGCCGCTGCACGGCGTTGCCAGCATTGCCGAGAGCCGGCGCCGCGGCTTCGAGAAATGGCTGGCCGGTGTCGACAACCAGCTCAGCTGCGAGCGTCGCGCCGACGGTCGCTTCCGCTGCCTGAGCCGCGGCGACGTCGACGCGGCTGAAGCGCTGCTGCTCAACGGCGCGGCCACCGCCGCGGCCGATGCCCCGGCCGCCTACAAGGACGCGATGGCCCAGGCCATGTCCGCCAAGCGAGGTCAATGGAAATGATGCAAACCCTGCTCAAGCGTTTCACGCCGCTGCTGGTGGTGGCCCTGGCCGGCTGTGCGGCCCCCAATGCGGTCCCTCCCGGCGGCGAGAAGCAGCTGCTCGAGGACATCAAGGCCGGCACCGTGCAGCTGGACTGCGGTCTGGCCTGCATGCCGATCTACCTGATCAACCAGCCGCGCATCCAGCAGGCGCTGCGCAACCAGGACTGGCCCGAGATGGGCCTGCTGGTGGCCAAGACCAGCTATCGGCGCGACATCGCCTACTTCTACCTCGGCGCAGCCGCGGAGGGCATGGGCGCCCTGGCCGCGGCCGACCGCTACTACCGCATGGCCGGCGCGCTGGCCACCGGCAGCGACCCGAACGGCAAATGCGCCAGCGTGCAGAACCTGTGCGGCGGCTTCACGTTCCCGCGCGACATCGTCACGCGGCTGCGCGCGGTGTCCCAGGTGCTGGGGCGCGCACCGCTGGCCGCCAACGAGCTGCAGGGCGTCAGCACCCAGTTGCACCGCACCGGCGCGGCCGACTACATCCCCGACGCCCCCGAGATGCTGCTGCAGCAGTACGCGGCGCGGCGCCTGTTCGGCCCCGGCAGCGGCAACCCGCGGCGCGACCAGGCCTTCGCGAACCAGCTGCTCGAGCAGCTCGACCCGGCCGCCGCCCAGGCCACGGCCGGCAACGAGATCGCCCGGCCGCGCGCGCTGCGCGCGTTGAGCGACCGGCTCGGCAACCAGGTGCAGGAGCAGCGCCAGGTGCTGGGCCTGTGGGTGCAGCTGCGCGACTACGACCTCGGCAGCCAGAGCTTCGAGCTGCGCTACCCGATGTTCTCGCGGGCGCGGCCGCCCGCCTTCACGTCGGCCGTCTACGCCGGCGCCAGCGAGCGCCAGGGCCCGTGGAACGGCTATGCCAGCCGCGGCACGGCCTGCGTCTGGGAGCGCGGCAGCGCGGCCGGCGCCGGCGACTACCTGCGCCCGGATGACGGTGATCCCTACTTCGCGCTGCTGCTGCTGTGCAACCAGCATCCGGACGGCAAGCCCGTGCCGGCGCGGCTGGATGCCGCTACCGCCGAATTGCCGCCCTATGCGGTGCTGCAGCCGCCACGCGGCGTGCTGTGGCCACGGCTGCGCGTGGCCGAGGCGCGCGCCGAAGCCATGGTGCGCCAGATGGGCCGCGAGCGGCTGGCCTGGGCGGAGCTGGTGTTCGACGTGCGGGCCATGGGCGGCTACCACGACGGTCCGTTCGGGAACCGCGAGCTGCTGGAGCAGCGCCGCCCTGGGATGACGGTGGCCGTCATGCCGCGCGCGCTGGTGGTCTGGGAGACGCCGCCCGAGCCGCGCCGCGGCGGCAAGGTGCTGGCGGTCGCCGGCGACCTGCCGGCCCAGGCGCTTGCGCTGCAGGGCCGCCTGACCCGTGAGCTGGTGCCGGACCGCAGCTACGAGGGCCAGCCCGAGCCGGTCATTGCCGATGCGGTGCCGCCGGCTACCGCCACGGCGCCGGCCGCCGCAGCCGCCACGGCTGCCGAGCGCAACCGGCCCGCTGCGCGTCCCGCGCCCGGCGCCACCCCCACGCCGAC
>CAXDTK010000009.1:0-45562 GCA_963992225.1 uncultured Comamonadaceae bacterium
CCGTGCAGCATCGGCGACGTCGAGTTCTTCGATGACAGCAAGGGCACCAACGTCGGCGCGACGGTCGCCGCGATCTCCGGCCTCGGCGCCGACCGTGCGCCGGCCCGGCTCGTCCTCATCCTCGGCGGCGACGGCAAGGGGCAGGACTTCGCGCCGCTGGCCCCGGGCGTGGCGTGCCATGCCCGCGCGGTGGCGCTGATCGGCCGCGACGCCGCGCAGATCGAGGCCGCGCTGGCCGGCACCGGCGTGCCGCTGCAACGCCACGACACGCTGGAGGCGGCCACCGCCTGGTGCCTGCAGCAGGCCGCCAGCGGCGACAGCGTGCTGCTGTCGCCCGCCTGCGCCAGCCTGGACATGTTCAGGAACTACGCCCACCGCGCCGAGGTCTTCGTGGCCACCGTGCAGCAGCTGGCCGATGAGCGCGGGGTGGCGCTGTGAACGCGGTGCTGAGCGGCGTCACCGCCCGGCTGCAGTCGCTGTGGAAGCGCGACGGCGGCGAGGACGCCAGCGTGCCGGTGCGCGACTGGGTCTCCACCTCGGCCGGCCGGCCCACGCAGCTGCAGGGCTTCGACATCACGCTGGTCTGGGTCGTGCTGTCGCTGATGGCGTTCGGCCTGCTGATGGTCTATTCGGCCTCCATCGCGCTGCCGGACAACCCGCGTTTCGCCAGGTACCTGCCCACCCACTTCCTGACCCGCCACCTGGTGGCCATCGGCTTCGGCCTGGTGGCCGGCCTGGTCACGGTGCAGATCCCGGTGGCGGTGTGGGAGCGCTGGGCGCCGTGGGTGTTCGTCGTCGCGCTGGTGCTGCTGGTGGCGGTGCTGATCCCCGGCGTCGGCAAGGTCGTGTACGGCGCGCGCCGCTGGATCCCGCTGGGCGTCATGAACTTCCAGCCCAGCGAGCTGGCCAAGTTCGGCATCGCGCTGTACGCGGCCAACTACATGATGCGCAAGATGGATGCGCGGGAGAACTTCTTCCGCGCCGTCACGCCCATGGCCATCTCGCTGGCCTTCGTGGGCCTGCTGCTGCTGGCCGAGCCGGACATGGGCGCCTTCATGGTCATCGCCTGCATCGCGATGGGCATCCTGTTCCTGGGCGGCGTGAACGGCCGCATGTTCTTCCTGCTGGTCGCGGTGCTGCTGGGCGCGTTCGTGCTGATGATCACGCTGAGCGACTTCCGCCGCGAGCGCATCTTTGCCTACCTCAACCCCTGGGACGAGAAGTACGCGCAGGGCAAGGCCTACCAGCTCACGCACAGCCTGATCGCCTTCGGCCGCGGCGAGTGGTTCGGCCAGGGCCTGGGCGGCAGCGTCGAGAAGCTGCACTACCTGCCCGAGGCGCACACCGACTTCCTGCTCGCCGTCATCGGCGAGGAGCTGGGCTTCGTCGGCGTGGCGCTGGTGATCATTGCCTTCTTCTGGCTGACCCGCCGCTGCTTCCTGATCGGCCGCCAGGCGATCGCACTGGACCGCGTGTTCGCCGGCCTGTACGCGCAGGGCGTGGGCATCTGGATGGGCGGCCAGGCCTTCATCAACATGGGCGTCAACCTGGGTGCGCTGCCCACCAAGGGCCTGACGCTGCCGCTGATGAGCTTCGGCGGCTCGGCCATCCTGATGAACTGCGTGGCGCTGGCCGTGGTGCTGCGCATCGACCTCGAGAACCGGCAAATGATGCGCGGAGGCCGGTCATGACTCGTGAAGGCCGTAGTGCGTGGCGGGCCGAGCGCTGGGCCGCTCCCGAGCCGGCCCGCATCCCCTCGGGGGATCGGCCAACGTACCCGTTGGACGAGGGGCTCCAATGACCGAACGGCACCTCGTCGTACTGGCCGCCGGAACGGGCGGCCACGTCATTCCGGGCCTGGCCGTGGCGGAAGAAATGCAGCGCCGCGGCTGGACCGTGTCGTGGATAGGCACGCCGGCCGGCATGGAGAACCGGCTGGTGCCGGCGCGCGGCATCGCGCTGGACGCGCTGCCCTTCGCGGGCCTGCGCGGCAAGGGGCTCAAGCATGCGCTGCGCGGCGTGGTGGGCTTCTTCAGGGCGCTGGGCCAGGCCCGCCGGGTCTACCAGGCACGCCGGGCGACGGCGGTGCTGGGCATGGGCGGCTATGTCTGCGTGCCCGCCGGCCTGGCCGCGGTGTTCAGCGGCCGGCCGCTGATGCTGGTCAACGCCGATGCGGCCATGCTCAAGAGCAACGCGGCGTTGAAGCCCTTCGCGAAGCGCATCGCCTTCGGCTTCGACGGCGTGGCTGCGGCGTCCACGCGCGGCGCGGTCGTCAGCGGCAACCCGGTGCGGGCCGAGATCGAGGCGCTGCCGCTGCCGGCCGAGCGCATGGCCGACAGGATCGGGCCGCTGCGCCTGCTGGTGCTGGGCGGCTCGCTGGGCGCGCGCGCGCTGAACCAGGCGCTGCCTCAGGCGCTGGCGCTGTGGCCCGCGGACCAGCGCCCCCAGGTGCTGCACCAGTCGGGGCAGGACCATCTCGGCGCCGTCTGGCAGGCCTACACCGATGCCGGCCTGTCGGCCGAGGTGAGGCCCTTCATCGACGACATGGCCGCCGCCCTGGCCTGGGCCGACGTGGTGGTCTGCCGCGCCGGCGCCATCACGGTCAGCGAGCTGTGCGCGGCCGGCTGCGCGGCGGTGCTGGTGCCGCTGGTGGTCAGCACCACCTCGCACCAGCGCGACAACGCCGTCTTCATGGCCCAGCACGGCGCGGCCATCCATCTGCCGCAGACCGAGCTGACGCCCGAGAAGCTGCACGAACTGCTGGCCGGGCTGGACCGCGCGGCGCTGCTGGCCATGGGCGAGAAGGCCCGCTCGCTGGCCCGGCCGCGCGCCGCCGCACGCGTGGCCGACGAGATCGAAGGGATGCTGAAGTGAAACATGCCGTCCAGCGTTTGCACTTCGTCGGCATCGGCGGCGCCGGCATGAGCGGCATCGCCGAGATCCTGCACAACCTCGGCTTCACGGTCAGCGGCTCGGACGCCGTCGAGAGCCCGACCACCGAGCGGCTGCGCGCGCTGGGGCTGCGCGTGGAGATCGGCCACGCGGCGCCCAACATCGGTGACGCGCAGGCGCTGGTCACCAGCACCGCCGTCGCGGCCGACAACCCCGAGGTGCAGGCCGCCCGCGGCCGGCAGGTGCCGGTGGTGCCGCGCGCGGTCATGCTGGCCGAGCTGATGCGGCTGCGCCGCGGCATCGCCATCGCCGGCACGCATGGCAAGACGACGACCACCTCGCTGGTCACGGCCATCCTCGTCGAGGCCGGCCTGGACCCGACCTTCGTCATCGGCGGCAAGCTCAACGCGGCGGGGGCCAACTCGCGGCTGGGCCAGGGCGAGTTCATCGTCGTCGAGGCGGACGAGAGCGACGCGTCCTTCCTGAAGCTCAGCCCGGTGCTGGCCGTCGTCACCAACATCGACGAAGACCACATGGACACCTATGGGCACTCGGTGGAGAAGCTGCATGCGGCCTTCATCGAGTTCCTGCACCGCATGCCGTTCTACGGCGCGGCGGTGGTCTGCGCGGACGACGCCGGCGTGCAGGCCATCCTGGGCCGCATCGAGCGGCCGGTCGTCACCTACGGCCTGGGCGCCGGCGTCAGCGTGCGGGCGGTGGGCGTGCAGGCGCTGCCGGGGGCGCAGATGCGCTTCACCTGCCAGCGCGAGGGCTCGGCCGACCTGGACGTGCTGCTGAACCTGGCCGGCGAGCACAACGTGCGCAACGCGCTGGCCGCCATCGCGGTCGCGACGGAGCTGGGCTGCTCGGAGGTCGACATCCAGAAGGCGCTGGCCCATTTCTCCGGCGTGGGCCGCCGCTTCGAGAAGCATGGCGACTGGCCGGCCGCGGACGGCGGCCGCTTCGCGCTGGTCGACGACTACGGCCACCACCCGGTCGAGATGGCCGCCGTGCTGGCTGCGGCGCGTGGCGCCTACCCCGGCCACCGCCTGGTGCTGGCCTTCCAGCCGCACCGCTACACCCGCACGCGGGACTGCTTTGCCGACTTCGTCCGCGTGATGCAGGGCGCCGACGTGGTGCTGCTGACCGAGGTCTATTCGGCCGGCGAGGCGCCCATCGCCGGTGCCACCGGGGCGGCGCTCGCGCAGGCCGTCGGCACGCCGCATTTCGTCGCGACGGTGGCCGACATGCCGGCCGCGCTGGCGGCACTGAGCCGCAACGGCGACGTGGTCATCGGCATGGGCGCGGGCTCGATGAGCGCGCTGCCCCGGCTGGTGGCCGCACATTTCCAAGGAGCCTCGGCATGACTGCGCCGATCGATCTGAACATTGATCCGACCTCGCTCGGCAAGGTCGCCGTGCTGTTCGGCGGCACCAGCGCCGAGCGGCCGGTCTCGCTGATGAGCGGCCGCGGCGTGCTGGACGCCCTGACCGCGCTGGGCGTGGACGCCCATGCCTTCGACCCGGCCGAGCGGCCGCTGCAGGCGCTCAAGGACGAGGGCTTCGCGCGCGCCTTCATCGCGCTGCATGGCCGCGGCGGCGAGGACGGCACGCTGCAGGGCGCCCTCGAATGGCTGGGCATCCCCTACACCGGCTCCGGCGTGACGGCTTCGGGCGTGGCCATGGACAAGACCATGACCAAGCGCGTCTGGACCGCCGAAGGCCTGACGACGCCGCAGTACCTGGCGCTGTCCCGCGCCGAGCTGACGCGCGAGCGCATCCGCGCCATCCCCGACGAACTGGGCCTGCCCGTCATCGTCAAGCCGCCGCACGAGGGCTCCAGCATCGGCATCACCAAGGTCGCCGGCTACTCCGACATGCAGGGCGCGGTGGAACTGGCGCTGGGCTTCGACGACGAGCTGCTGTTCGAGCAGTGCATCGAGGGCCCTGAGCTGACCTGTGCGGTGCTGGGCGAGGGCGCCGGCGCCGTGCCGCTGCCGGTCATCGAGATCCGCGCCGAGGCCGGCAACTACGACTTCGCCAACAAGTACGAGACCGACACCACGCAGTACCTGTTCGGTTCGCTGCCCGCTGCGCTGGAGGCGGACATCCAGCAGCTGGTGCTGCGCGCCTACCGCCTGCTGGGCTGCCGCGGCTGGGGTCGCGCGGACCTGATGCTGCGCAAGTCCGACATGACCCCCTTCCTGCTGGAGATGAACACCAGCCCGGGCATGACCTCGCATTCGCTGGTGCCCAAGGCCGCGCAGGCCGTGGGCGTCGCCTACCCGCAGCTGTGCCTGTGGCTGCTGGCCCAGGCACGGCTGGACAAGGCCTGAGCCGGACATGAATTCCGCCGTCGCCACCGCTGCGCTGCCGCCCGACATCCGCCTGATGAATGCGGTGTCGGCGCTGCTCGTCGCCGCGCTGCTGGTGACGGCGGCCTGGGGCGTGCTGCGCTGGGTGGTGCGACTGCCGGCGTTCAACCTGCGCGCGGTGCAGGTGGAGGGCGACGTCAGCCGCAACAGCGTCGCCTCGCTGCGCGCCAATGCGCTGCCGCGGCTGCAGGGCTCCTTCCTGAGCCTGAACCTGAAGGACGGCCGCGCCGCGTTCGAGGCCGTGCCCTGGGTGCGCCGCGCCCGGCTGCAGCGCGTCTGGCCGATGCGGCTCAAGGTCAACCTGGAAGAGCACCGCGCCGCCGCCTACTGGGAGGCGCGCACCGACGGCGCCGACGCGGCCACCGAGGCCAGCGCCGAGCGCGCGCTGGTCAACAGCTTCGGCGAGGTCTTCCACGCCAACCTGGGCGATGTCGAGGACGAAGACCTGCCGGTGCTGGCCGGCCCGCCCGGCAGCGCCGCGGCCATGTTGCAGATGTGGCGGGCGCTGTCGCCGGCGGCCGAGAAGCTGGGGGAGGGCATCGACCGCCTGGACCTGTCCGGCCGCGGCTCCTGGCGGCTCGGCTTCGGCAGTGGCGCCGTCGTCGAGCTGGGCCGCGGCAGCGAGGCCGAGGTGGTGGGCCGTTTCGGCCAGTTTGCCCGCTCCATCACGCAGGTCACGGCCACCTATCACAGCCCGCTGCTGTCGGCCGACCTGCGCCACGCCGACGGCTACGCGGTGAAGCTGCGCGGCGTGACGACACAAACTCCGGGTAAACCCGTAAATAGAAAACGTTGAGGACGGACATGGCCAAGGAATACAAGGATTTGGTCGTCGGTTTGGATATCGGCACCGCCAAGATCATGGCGGTCGTGGCCGAGGTTTTGCCGGGCGGTGAATTGCGCATCGCCGGCCTCGGCGTGGCGCCCTCGCACGGCCTCAAGCGTGGCGTGGTCGTAAATATCGACGCGACCGTGCAGTCCATCCAGCAGGCCTTGAAAGAGGCCGAAATGATGGCCGACTGCAAAATATCGCGGGTTTACACCGGGATCACCGGCAGTCATATCCGCGGCCAGAACTCCACCGGCATGGTGATCGTGCGCGACAAGGAGGTCACGCCGGTCGATGTGACCCGCGTGGTGGAAACCGCCAAGGCCATCAATATTCCGAACGACCAGCGCCTGTTGCTGGTCGAGCCGCAGGAATTTGTCATCGACGGCCACGAGGTCAAGGAACCCATCGGCATGAGCGGGGGCCGCCTGGAAGTCAAAGTCCATATCGTGACCGGCGCGCAAAGTGCCGCCGAAAACATCGTCAAGTGCGTGCGCCGCTGCGGCCTGGAGGTCGACCAGCTGGTTTTGAACCCGAGCGCCTCCAGCCATGCCGCGCTGACCGCCGACGAGCGCGACCTCGGGGTGGCCCTGGTGGATATCGGCGCAGGCACCACCGATGTCGCGATATTCACCGGCGGCTCGATCCGCCATACCGCCGTCATTCCGATCGCCGGCGACCTGATCACCAGCGATATCGCGATGGCGCTGCGCACGCCGACCAAGGACGCCGAGGAAATCAAGGTCGAATATGGCGTCGCCAAGCAACTGCTGGCCGACCCGTCCGACCAGGTGGAGGTGCCGGGCCTGGGCGACCGCAGCCCGCGCATGCTGTCCAAGCAGGCGCTGGCTGGCGTCATCGAGCCGCGCGTCGAGGAAATCTTTTCGCTGGTGCACCAGGTCATCCGCGAGAGCGGGTATGAGGAATTGCTGTCCTCCGGCATCGTGCTGACCGGCGGATCGGCGGTCATGCCGGGGATGGTGGAACTGGCCGAGGATATTTTCCTGAAACCCGTCCGGCGCGGCCTGCCGACCTATTCCGGCGCGCTTTACGACATGGTCGCCAACCCGCGTTCCGCCACCGTCATGGGCTTGCTCGAAGAAGCCCGGCTGTCGCGCAGCCGGGGTTTCAAGGCGGCGCAGCAGGCCGGCTCGGTGCAAACCCTGCTCGGCCGCGTCAAGGATTGGTTCATGGGGAATTTCTGACCCCCCAAGAACCGCGAAAAAAACGTTTTAGCAACTGTTCATTCTTTGTGTGCTACGGCACAATTGCAGTAGGAGGTTTGATATGCCCATCGAGATGATCGAAGAGTTTGACCAAGGCACCCAAATCAAGGTGATCGGGGTCGGTGGTGGCGGCGGCAACGCGGTCGACCACATGATCGCCCAGGGCGTTCAAGGCGTGGAATTCATCTGCGCCAATACCGACGCGCAGGCGCTGAACCGCTCCAAGGCGGATCAATTGCTGCAACTCGGCACCTCCGGCCTCGGCGCCGGTGCCAAACCCGAAATGGGCAAGGCGGCGGCCGAGGAAGCTGAGGCGCGCATCCGCGAATCCATCGCCGGCGCCAATATGTTGTTCATCACCGCCGGCATGGGCGGGGGTACCGGCACCGGTGCCGCGCCGGTGATTGCTCGCGTCGCCAAGGAAATGGGCGTGCTGACGGTGGGCGTGGTCACCAAACCCTTCGAATTCGAAGGCGGCCGCCGCGCCAAGGCCGCCGACGCCGGCCTGGCCGAGCTGGAGGCCAACGTCGACTCGCTGATCGTCGTGCTGAACGACAAGCTGCTCGACGTGCTGGGCGACGATGTCACGCAGGATCAGGCCTTTGCCCATGCGAATGACGTGCTGAAGAACGCCGTTGGCGGCATTTCGGACATCATCCACATCCCCGGCCTGGTCAACGTCGACTTCGAGGACGTCAAGACGGTGATGAGCGAGCCCGGCAAGGCCATGATGGGCACGGCCCAGGCCACCGGCCCCGACCGTGCCAGCAAGGCTGCCGAAGCCGCCGTCGCCTGCCCGCTGCTCGAGGGCATCGACCTGTCCGGCGCACGCGGCGTGCTGGTGCTGATCGCGGCGAGCCGCGCCAATTTCAAGCTGAGCGAATCGCGCAACGCGATGAACGCGATCAAGCGCTACGCCTCCGAAGACGCGCACATCATCTACGGCACCGCCTACGACGAAGGCCTGGGTGACGCGCTGCGCGTGACCGTCATCGCCACCGGCCTGACCGCCGGCCGCGCCCGCCAGCAGGCGCCGCTGCAGGTCGTGCAGACCCAGCAGGTGGTGCGCAACGGCACCGACGGCATGCCCGTGCTAACGCAGGCGGTGGCCATGGCTGCGCCGGCCGCCGGCCAGCAGGCGAATGTCGGCCTGGGCCTGGGCGATTTCGCCAACGCCAACGTGCCCAGCGTCTGGCGCCATGGTCGCTCGGGCAGCGCGGCTGCCAAGGTCGAGGCACTGTCGTCCAACGGCATGGACGAGATCGAGATCCCGGCCTTCCTGCGCAAGCAGGCCGACTGAGCCGGTTCCCCTCGTCACCTCCGCTGCGAAAGGCAGGCCCGCGGGCCTGCTTTTTCTTTGGCGCTTGGTGCGTTGACGGGTGATTTACGGGGAGGGCGCTGAAATCGGCGCGATTCGGGTGGCGCCGGGGCCACCACCGCATGAGGTTGGACTGCAGCCCAGCCTCCTGCCAGACCCGATCTCGGGCGCGCCACCAGCCAACGCTCAAAGCACTTCTTCTTTTCCGGCGGTCGGGTGCTGTACCGGCCTCGACGCATGCCGACGCGCCTGCCGGCCGATGACGGCGGCTGAACGGTCGCTCCAACTGCCTGGGCGGTTAGTCCGCGCCCGGGCCATGTGGCATGCTCGCGCTCCATGTCAATGCCTAGAAAGACTTGTAGGGATGCTTGAGTTCGGCACCCTGCTGCGCGGCTGGTTGCTGCTGCTCGCGCTGGTCATGGGTCTGCCGGCCCAGGCGCAGCGCCTGCCGCAGCCGAGTTCGCGCACCGCCGGCGACGACGCGGCGCCGGTGCAACTGGCCACCAGCACCTGGACGCGCGCGCAGCTGGAGGCCTGGTGGGCGGCGCTGCGCCACCACATGGTGGCCGGTGGCGAGCATGTCGCGTTGCCGGCCGAGCTGCTGCCGCCCGAGGCCGCTGCCGCCTGGCAGCCGCTGGCCATGCCGGACGTGCGGGCGCGGCCCGGTGCCGCCGTCGTCAGTGACGCGGGCGGCTTCGAGATGCGCTGGTACCGGGTGCACGTGCCGCCCGGCAGCGACGAGGTGCAGGCGCTGTACCTGCCGCGCCTGGTGACGCTGTCGGCCGCCGTGCTGGCGCACACCGGGGCGGGTTGGCGTGTGCTGCAGGACAACCAGCGCAGCGAACGGGAGCAATGGGTGCAGCCCATCTGGCTGCCGCTGCCCGGCGTGGGCCCGCAGGGGCTGGACCTGGTCGTTGCCTTGCCGGTGCCGGCGGGCAGCTACCACGCGGTGTCGCGCATCTGGGTCGGGCCGCGGGACCTGCTGGAGAAGCGCTGGCAGTGGCGGGTGCGGGCGCAGGCCGTGCTGCCGCAGGCGGTCAGCCTGACGCTGGCGGTGCTGGGCCTGTTCGCGCTGACGCTGTGGCTGCGCCGGCGCGACGAGGCGATCTACGGCCTGTTCGCGCTCGGCGCCGCGGCCTGGATGGTGCGCAACCTGCACTACTACGTCAGCCTGCCCGGCTCGCAATGGGGCCAGGACTGGTTCTGGTGGGCCACCCATGCGTCCATGGGCTGGGTCATGGTGACGGCGCTGCTGTTCGCGCTGCGCTTCGCCGCCCGGCGCGCCAGGTGGCTGGAACGGGCGCTGGTGGCCAGCGTCGTGTCCATGAGCCTGGCGACCATGCCACTGTGGCTGCTCCAGCTCGACATGGTGGTGCTGCAGTACGCCGTGACGGCGGTGGTGGCGGGCATCGGCACGGCCTGGGTGGCCTGGCTGGCCTGGCGCGAGCGCCGCCCGGAGCTGCGCGTGATGGCGGTCGCGCTGGTCATCGGCGTGCTGATCGGCCTGCACGACCTGGCCGTGCTGGCGGGCTGGGCCTGGCCGGAGCATGTCTTCCTGATGCCGGTGGCGACGCTGGTGGTCATGATGAGCTTCGTGCATGCGGTGCAGCGCCGCTACGTGGGCGCGGTGGAGCAGGTGCAGGCGCAGAACAGCCAGCTGCAGGAGGACCTGGACGAGCAGGTCTCGGTGCTGCAGGCGCAGAACGCCCAGCTGCGCGAGGTCGAACGCCAGCAGGCGCTGCTGCTGGAGCGCCAGCGCATCATGGCCGACATGCACGACGGCCTCGGCTCGTCGCTGCTGTCGGCGCTGGTGGCCATGGAGCAGGGCAGCATGTCGCATGAGCAGTGCGTGGAGGTGCTGCGCGAATGCGTGGACGACCTGCGGCTGGTGATCGACTCGCTGGAGCCGGTGGGCCACGACCTGGTGTCGCTGCTGGCCACGATGCGCTACCGCCTGGGCAAGCGGCTGCAGATCGGCGGCCTGAAGCTGGAGTGGGACGTGCAGGACCTGCCACCGCTGCCCTGGCTGGAGCCGCCCGACGCGCTGCACGTGCTGCGCCTGATGCAGGAGGCGCTCAACAACGTGCTCAAGCATGCCGGTGCCAGCCGCGTGCGCATGGTCACGCGCCACCATGGCAGCTATGTCGAGATCCGCGTCGAGGACGACGGCGCCGGCTTCGACCTGCAGACCATCCAGCATGGCCGCGGCCTGAAGAGCCAGATCAAGCGCGCGCAGCGCCTGGGCGGCAAGCTGCGCATCGACTCCACGCCCGGCATGGGCACGCGGCTGTCGCTGCGTTTGCCGGTGGAACGCCGGCCGCAGCAGGGGCAGTCCTGATCCGGGACAATCGCGCCCATGGTCAAGCAACGCACCCTGAAGTCGATCACGCGCGCCGTCGGCGTCGGCATCCACAGCGGCCAGAAGGTCGAGCTGACCCTGCGGCCGGCCCCGGTCGACACCGGCATCGTGTTCCGCCGCGTGGACCTGTGCCCGCCGGTGGACATCCCGGTGGGCGTCACGTCGGTCAGCGACACCCGCATGGCCACCACCATCAGCCCCGGCGGCGACCCGGGCGGCCCCAAGGTGCAGACCATCGAGCACCTGCTGTCGGCCTGCGCCGGGCTGGGGCTGGACAACCTCATCATCGACATCAACGCCGACGAGGTGCCGGTGCTGGACGGCTCGGCCGCCAGCTTCGTCTTCCTGCTGCAGTCGGCCGGCATCGTCATGCAGGACGCGCCCAAGCGCTTCCTGAAGGTGAAGAAGCCGGTCGAGGTCCGCCAGGGCGAGGGCAAGAAGCTGATGTGGGCCAAGCTGGAGCCACACCACGGCTACACGCTGAGCTTCGAGATCGAATTCGACAACCCGGCCGTGGCCGCGACCGGCAGCCAGTTCGTCTTCGACATGGGATCGGGCAGCTACAAGAAGGAGATCGCCCGCGCGCGCACCTTCGGCATGACGGCCGACATCGACCTGATGCGCTCGCGCGGCCTGACGCTGGGCGGCTCCATGGACAACGCCATCGTGGTGGACGACTACAAGGTGCTCAACGCCGACGGCCTGCGCTACGACGACGAGTTCGTGAAGCACAAGATCCTCGACGCCATCGGTGACATGCAGGTCGCGGGCATGCCGCTGCTGGCGGCCTACACCTCGTTCAAGGGCGGCCACGCACTCAACAACAAGCTGCTGCGTGCGCTGCTGGCCGACGAATCGGCCTACGAGGTCGTCAGCTTCGACGACGACCGCGCGGCGCCCAAGGGCTTCGCCGAACTGGCGCCGGCCTGGTGACGCGGCGAACCGCCCCGTGCTGATCGCCCGCCTCGTCATCGGCCTGCTGCTGTTCGCGGCGGTGGTGTGCTTCGCCTTGTCCGTCGCCACCGGCCAGCGGCGCTGGCGGCAGCTGGGCCTGGTGATCGTCAAATGGGTGGTGATCGCCGGCCTGGCCTTCTTCGGCGTGCTGATCCTGGAGCGATTGGCGCTGATGCTGTGACGCCCTTCACGGCGCGGCCGGGCGCCCCTGGGCTTGCGGGGGTGGCGGCGGCGCCGGGCCCGCCCAGAATGACAACACGGTCGCTGCAGCGTGCACGGCCCAGCCCGGAACAGCACAACACGCCGGGCGCCACGCGTGGAGAAGGCCGGGGGGCCGGGGAAGCGCGGTGGTGCTGATCGAGAGATCGTTCGAACCGAACTTGGGCCGCTTCCGCTGAAGCGGCCCATTTTTTTGCGCGTCCGCCGCTCAGTCGCCCAGGTAGCGCTGCCGCAGGTGGGCCTCGAAATGGGCCGGGTTCAGCGCCTCGCCGCTGGCGCGCTGCACCAGCTCGGGCGTCTCGTGGCGGCTGGCCTGCTGCCAGACATGGGTGCCCAGCCAGTCGAACACCGTGCCCAGCTCGCCGCGCGCGATCTGCGCATCCAGCTGCGGCTGCTGCGCACGCATGGTGGCGAACCATTGCGCGGCATACATCGCGCCCAGCGTGTAGCAGGGGAAGTAGCCGAACAGGCCGGCCGGCCAGTGCACGTCTTGCATGGGGCCGTCCTTGAAGTTGCCGCGCGTGTCCAGGCCCAGCAGCTCGGCCATCTTGGCGTCCCACAGCGCCAGGATGTCTTCCACCTCGGCCTGACCCTCGATCAGCGCGCGCTCGATGTCGAAGCGCAGCAGGATGTGGGCCGGGTAGGTCACCTCGTCGGCATCCACGCGGATGAAGCCGGGTTGCACCCGCGTCAGCAGCTTGTGCAGATTGCCGGGCTCGAAGGCGGGCTGCTCGCCGAAATGCTTCACCAGCAGCGGCGCCAGCAGGCCGGCAAAGGCCGGGTGGCTGCCCAGCTGCATCTCGAAGGACAGGCTCTGGCTCTCGTGGATGCCCATGGAGCGGGCGCGGGCGATGGGCTGGCCCAGCAGCTCGCGCGGCAGGTTCTGCTCGTAGCGGCCGTGGCCGGTCTCGTGGATCACGCCCATCAGCGCCGGCAGGAAGTTGTCCTCCCGGTAGCGCGTGGTCATGCGCACGTCCTCGGGCACGCCGCCGCAGAAGGGGTGGGTGCTTTCATCCAGCCGGCCGGCGGCGAAGTCGAAGCCCATCAGCCGCATCGCGTCCAGCCCCAGCGCCTTCTGCGCTGCGGCGGGGAAGGGGCCGACCGGCTCGATGACCGTCTCGGTCGACTGCCGCGCCAGCACGTCGCGGATCAGCCCCGGCAGCCACTGGCGCAGCGGCGCGAAGGCGCGCTCCACCTCGGCGGAGCGCATGCCCGGCTCGTACTGGTCCAGCAGCGCGTCGTATTTCGACAGCCCGGCGCTCTGCGACAGCAGCTCCGCCTCCTGGCGGGCGATGGCCAGCACCTCGCGCAGGTTGGGCGCGAAGCCGGCCCAGTCGTTGGCCGGGCGCTGCGTGCGCCAGGCATGCTCGCAGCGGTTGTTGGCCAGGCTCTTGGCCTCCACCAGCGCCTGCGGCAGCGCGTTGGCGGCGCGCCAGGCGCGGCGGATCTCGCGCAGGTTGGCGCGCTGGGTGTCGTCCAGCGGCTCGGCGGCGGCGCTGTCCAGCAGGCCCGCCAGCGCCGGGTCGGTGGCCAGCTGGTGCAGCAGGCCGTCCATCTCGGCCAGCGCCAGGCTGCGCGCCTCGTTGCCCTTGGCGGGCATGTTGGCGGCCTGGTCCCACTGGGCGATGGCTTGCAGGTGGCCCAGGCGGTGCAGGCGCAGCTGGCGGGTGGCGAGGTCTTGGTAGGCGGGGGTGGTGGTGTTCATTGCAACCAGGATTCAGGGATGAGCCACAACAGCGCGGCGGTGTAGAGCACGAAGCGGATGAACTTGCCCAGCGCCATCCAGCCCGCGCAGGGCCAGAACGGCAGCTTGAGCCAGCCGGCCACCGCGCACAGCGGGTCGCCGACGACGGGCAGCCAGCTCATCACGCAGGCCTTGGGGCCGAAGCGCTTCAGCCAGGCCAGCGCCCGCGGGTTGGGCGGCTCGCGGTGCTTCAGCGCCTCGACCGCCTTCTCGGCGCCATAGCCCAGCCACCAGCTGCTCATGCCGCCCAGCGTGTTGCCCAGCGTGGCCACCGCGATGACGGGCCAGAACAGGCCGGGGTCGGCCTTGACGACGAGGAAGACGGCCGGCTCCGAGCCCAGCGGCAGCAGCGTGGCCGACACGAAGGCGATCACGAACACCGCCATCAGCCCCACCTGGGGCAGGGCCAGCGCGGCGAGCAGGTCGTGGACGAATTGGCCGAGCCAGGCTTCCATGCCGGCATTGTGTCCGCGCCTGCACGGGCCCGCTGGCTACAATCTCGCCTCTTTTTTGAGCAGACCCCTCGTGCACCTCGGCCCCCACCTCCTTCCCAACCGGCTCTTCGTGGCGCCGATGGCGGGGGTGACGGACCGGCCCTTCCGCCAGCTCTGCCGGCGCCTGGGCGCGGGTTACGCGGTCAGCGAGATGGTCACCTCGCGCAAGGAGCTGTGGGGCAGCCTGAAGACCTCGCGCCGCGCCGACCACCGCGGCGAGCCGGGGCCCATCGCCGTGCAGATCGCCGGCACCGACGCGGCGATGATGGCCGAGGCCGCGGCCTACAACATCGACCGCGGCGCGCAGATCATCGACATCAACATGGGCTGCCCGGCCAAGAAGGTGTGCAACAAGTGGGCCGGCTCGGCGCTGATGCGCAACGAGGCGCTGGCGCTGGAGATCGTGGAGGCCGTGGTGGCCCAGTGCGCGCCGCGCGGCGTGCCCGTCACGCTGAAGATGCGCACCGGCTGGAGCGCCGACGAACGCAACGCGCTGCGCCTGGCGCGGCTGTTCGAGGCCGCCGGCATCGCGATGCTGACCATCCACGGCCGCACCCGCGAGCAGGGCTACAAGGGCCTGGCCGAGTACGACACC
This sequence comes from uncultured Comamonadaceae bacterium, assembly GCA_963992225.1. Taxonomy (GTDB): domain Bacteria; phylum Pseudomonadota; class Gammaproteobacteria; order Burkholderiales; family Burkholderiaceae_C; genus Pelomonas. The sequence goes on from CAXDTK010000009.1 coordinate 15,005, forward strand.
ATCGCCACCGTGAAGGCCGCGCTGGCCATCCCCTTGGTGGCCAACGGCGACATCGACTCGCCCGAGAAGGCGCGTGACGTGCTGGCCTACACCGGCGCCGACGCGCTGATGATCGGCCGCGCCGCCCAGGGCCGGCCTTGGATCTTCCGCGAGGTGTCGCACTTTCTGGCGACGGGCGAACACCTGCCTGCGCCCACCGTGGCCGAGGCGCGCGACCTGCTCACCGAGCACCTGCACGACCACTACGGCCTTTACGGCGAGCTGAGCGGCGTGCGCAGCGCCCGCAAGCACATCGGCTGGGCCGTGCGCGGCCTGCCCGGCGGCGAGGCCTTCCGCCAGCACATGAACACCCTGGAGCGCTGCGACGAGCAGTTGCAGGCGCTCCGCGACTGGTTCGACGACCTCGGCCAGACCCACGACCGGCTGCCGCCCACCGCGGCTGCCAATGACGAGGACGCGCAGGCCGACGAAGCTTGCGCCGCGTGACATGAAGCCCCTCGCCCATCCTTGCCCGGCTGAACGCGGGCAACGCCGGCCGGTCCCCCGTGGGGACGGCGATGCTTGCCGGTGCGACCGGCCAGCACATCGCCTGACGGGCCGGCTTGGGAGCGGCCCGGCGCTCGGCCCGATGGAACCGAACTGATATGAGTGCCCAGAAGAACACCCCGCCCAACCCCATCGACGCCTGCGTGCGCGACAACCTCGAAGCCTTCTTCCGCGACCTCGACGGGCAGGAGCCGCACTCCATGCACGAGATGCTGGTCAAGCTGGTGGAGAAGCCGCTGTTCGAGATCGTCATGCGCGAGGCCGGCGGCAACCAGAGCAAGGCCGCGCAATGGCTGGGCATGAACCGCAACACGCTGCGGCGCAAGCTGACCGATCACAACATCCCCTGAACTGCGAGCACCTGCATGGCCCTCACCGCACTCCTCTCCGTTTCTGACAAGACCGGCATCCTCGAATTCGCCCGGGAGCTGCACGCCCTGGGCACGAAGCTGCTGTCCACCGGCGGCACCGCCAAGCTGCTGGCCGACGCCGGCCTGCCGGTGACCGAGGTGGCCGAGCACACCGGCTTCCCGGAAATGATGGACGGCCGCGTCAAGACGCTGCACCCCAAGATCCACGGCGGCCTGCTGGCCCGTGGTGACCTGCCCGAGCATGTCGCGGCGATGGCCCAGCACGGCATCACCCGCATCGACATCCTGGCCGTCAACCTCTATCCCTTCGAGGCGACGGTGGCCAAGCCCGGCTGCACGTTGGAGGACGCCATCGAGAACATCGACATCGGCGGCCCGGCCATGGTGCGCAGCGCGGCCAAGAACTGGAAGGACGTCACCGTGCTGACCGACGCGGCCCAGTACGCCGGCGTGCTGGACGAGCTGAAGGCCCAGGGCAGGACCAGCGACAAGACCCGCTTCGCCTGCAGCGTGGCTGCCTTCAACCGCATCGCCCAGTACGACGCGGCCATCAGCAACTACCTGTCGGCGCTGCAGGAAGACGGTGCCAAGGCCGAGTACCCGGCGCAGATGAACGCCACCTTCGTGAAGGTGCAGGACCTGCGCTACGGCGAGAACTCGCACCAGACCGCGGCGCTGTACCGCGACCTGTTCCCGGCGCCCGGCTCGCTGGTCACGGGCCAGCAGCTGCAGGGCAAGGAACTCTCGTACAACAACATCGCCGACGCCGATGCGGCGTGGGAATGCGTGAAGAGCTTCGACGTGCCGGCCTGCGTCATCGTCAAGCACGCCAACCCCTGCGGCGTGGCCGTGGCCGCCAACCCGGCCGAGGCCTACGCCAAGGCCTTCAAGACCGACCCCACCAGCGCCTTCGGCGGCATCATCGCCTTCAACCGCGAGGTGGACGGCGCGGCTGCGCAGCTGGTCAGCAAGCAGTTCGTCGAGGTGCTGATGGCGCCCGGCTTCAGTGCCGAGGCGCTGGAGATCTTCAAGGGCAAGGTCAACGTGCGGCTGCTGCAGATCGCGCTGCCGCCGGGCGGCGCCACGCCCTGGCAGCAGGGCCGCAATGCCGGCGACAGCAAGCGCGTCGGCTCGGGCCTGCTGCTGCAGACGGCCGACAACCATTTCCTGAAGCGCGAAGACCTCAAGGTCGTCACCGCGCTGCAGCCCACGGCGCAGCAGCTGGACGACCTGATGTTCGCCTGGACCGTGGCGCAGTACGTGAAGAGCAATGCCATCGTCTTCTGCGGCGGCGGCATGACGCTGGGCGTGGGTGCCGGCCAGATGAGCCGCCTGGACTCGGCCCGCATTGCCTCGATCAAGGCCCAGCATGCCGGCCTCAGCCTGGCCGGCTCGGCCGTGGCCAGCGACGCCTTCTTCCCGTTCCGCGACGGCCTGGACGTGCTGGCCGATGCCGGCGCCACCTGCGTCATCCAGCCCGGTGGCTCGATGCGCGACGACGAGGTGATCGCCGCCGCCAACGAGCGGGGCATCGCGATGGTCCTGACCGGCGTGCGGCACTTCCGCCACTGAAGTTGCGCGCCACCGTCGCGCGGCTGTCACCCGCGCGACTAGACGCGTTCCTCTAGTCCAGGGCCGTCCCCTATGGAGGGGCTTCGTCTTGGGGGTAGCCTCCCGGCATTCGACAGCGAACCGGAGACAAGGCCATGGACAACGCGCTTCAGGAGCGCCTGCAGCTGTTGCTGCTGGCGCAGCGCCGCGCCTTCGAGGCCGAGCGCATGCCGTCCTACGACGTGCGCCGCGACCGCCTGCAAAGGCTGCTGGACATGACGCGCCGGCACGGCGAGGCGCTGGCCGCCGCGATGGCGCAGGACTTCGGGCACCGGGCGCGGCAGGAATCGCTGCTGGCCGACCTCTTCACCGTCGAGGCCGGTGCGCGCCACGCGATCAAGCGCCTGCGCCGCTGGATGAAGCCGCGCCGCGTCGAGACGCCGCTGCATTTCATGCCGGGCCGCAACGTGCTGATGCGCCAGCCGCTGGGCGTCGTCGGCATCGTGGCGCCCTGGAACTACCCCTACTACCTGGCGATGGAGCCCGCCGTCGCGGCGCTCGCGGCCGGCAACCGCGTGCTCATCAAGCCCTCGGAGCTGACGCCGGCGACTGCTGAGCTGATGGCGCGCCTGGTGGCCGAGCACTTCGCGCCCGAGGAGATGCAGGTCGTCACCGGTGATGCCGAGGTCGGCAAGGCTTTCACGACGCTGCCCTTCGACCACCTCTTCTTCACCGGCTCCACCGCCGTGGGCCGGCATGTGGCCCAGGCCGCGGCGAAGAACCTGACGCCGGTCACGCTGGAGCTGGGCGGCAAGTCGCCCGCCATCGTCGACCGCAGCGCCGACCTGGCCCTGACCGCGTCGCGCCTGGCGTTCGGCACCCTCTTCAATGCCGGCCAGACCTGTGTCGCGCCGGACTACGTGCTGGTGCCCCGGGAGCTGATCGAGCCGCTGGCCCAGCGCATCCTGGCCGAGATGCGGCGCATGTATCCGCGCATCGAGGGCAACGCCGACTACAGCAGCATCGTCACGCCGCGCCATCACGCGCGTCTGCAGGGGCTGATCGACGACGCCGCCCATCGCGGTGCGCGCGTGCTGCGCAGCCATGACGAGACGCCGTCGGACCGCCGCCTCGTGCCCGCCCTGCTGCTGGACGTGCCGGCCGAGGCCACCGTCATGCAGGAAGAGATCTTCGGCCCGCTGCTGCCCATCGTCGGCTACGACCGCGTCGACGAGGCGCTCGCGCATGTCAACCGTGGCGAGCGGCCGCTGGCGCTGTACTGGTTCGGCAGCGATGCCGCCGTGCGCGACCGCGTGATGCGAGAAACCCACGCCGGCGGCGTCACCATCAACGACTGCATCTGGCACCTGGGCCAGGAGGAGCAGCCCTTCGGCGGCGTGGGCGCCAGCGGCATGGGCGCCTACCACGGCGAATGGGGCTTCCGCACGTTCAGCAACGAGAAGCCCATCTTCTTCCAGTCGCGCTTCGCCGGCACCCGGCTGTTCCAGCCGCCCTATGGCGCCACCTTCGAGCGCCTGCTCAACCTGTTGAAGAAGATCGCCTGATGCAGCGCCGCCGATGGTTGAAGCTGGGGGTGGGCGCGGCCGTGGTGCTGGGCATCGCGGGCGCGGGCATCGCGCTGATCAAGCCGGGCCTGGCGGGCAACCGGCTCGGCCCCGACGCGCGCACGCTGATGCGGGCCGCCGCCGCGGCCGTGCTCGGCGAACTGCTGCCCGCCGCCGGGCCGGCGCGCGAGGCCGCGCTCGATGCGCAGCTGGCGCGGCTGGACGCCGCCATCGCGGCGCTGCCGGCGGCCACGCGCAAGGAGCTGTCCGAGGCGCTGGGGCTGCTGGCCACCGCGGCCGGCCGCTACGCGCTGGTGGGCCTGTCCAAGCCCTGGGCCGAGGCCAGCGTACCGGAGGTGCAGCAGGCGCTGGACGCGATGCGCCTGTCCGCCTCCAACACCCGCCAGCAGGTCTATCACGCGTTGCGTGACCTGAACGCGATCGCCTTCTTCACCGAGCCCGACAACTGGAAGACCGCCGGCTATGCCGGCCCGAGAGAGATCGCATGAGGATCGAAGCGCAGGGCCGCCCCAAGCAAGATCGCTCCCGCCCGGCGGGACAGGCCGCAGGCCGGAGGGTGCACACATGATTCCCGACCCCATCCTCGACGGCCTGCAGCGCGGCTGGAAGGTGCATGGCGGCCCGCACCGGCCGCTGCCCGCCACGCTGGACTGCGACGTCGCCATCATCGGCAGCGGTGCCGGCGCCGGCATCACGGCCGAGATGTTGGCCCGCGCCGGCCTGAAGATCGTCATCGTCGAGGAAGGCCCGCTGCGCTCCAGCAGCCAGTTCCGGCAGCGCGAGGCCGACGCCTACCCCCAGCTCTACCAGGAGGCCGCCGGCCGCAAGACCGCCGACCAGGCCATCAACATCCTGCAGGGCCGCAGCGTGGGCGGCTCCACGACGGTCAACTGGACCGGGTCTTTCCGCACGCCGCCCGACGCGCTGGCCTACTGGGGCGACAGGTTCGGCCTGACCGAGTTCAACGAGGCCGCGATGGCGCCGTGGTTCGAGCAGGCCGAGCGGCGGCTGAACATCGGCGACTGGCTGACCGAGCCCAACGAGAACAACGACGTGCTGAGGCGCGGCGCCGCGAAGCTGGGCATTCCGACCAAGGGGGTGCGCCGTAACGTCAAGGGCTGCTGGAACCTGGGCTCCTGCGGCATGGGCTGCCCCACCAACGCCAAGCAGTCCATGCTGGTCACCACGCTGCCCGCGGCGCTGGACCTGGGGGCCACGCTGCTGGTGCAGACCCGCGCGCAGCGGCTGGAGCTGCAGGGCGGGCAGGTGCGCGCGCTGGTGGCCGAGCCGGTGGCGCTGGACGGCACGGTCAGCGGCGCGCCGCTGCGCATCACCGCGAAGCATTACGTCGTGGCCGGCGGCGCCATCAACTCGCCCGCGCTGCTGCTGCGCTCCGAGGCCCCCGACCCGCACGACCTGCTCGGCAAGCGCACTTTCCTGCACCCCACGGCGGGCGGCGCGGCACTGTTCGACCACGAGGTGGCCGGCTGGGCCGGCGCGCCGCTCTCGGTGTTCTGCGACCATTTCCTGCACACCGGCCCGGTGGATGGCCCCGTGGGCTACAAGCTGGAAGTGGCGCCGGTGCACCCGGCGTTCGCGCTGACGAACGGAGGCGGCATCGGCGCGGAATTGGCCCAGCGCGCCCGCGACATGCCGCGCACGCAGCTGATGATCGCGCTGCTGCGCGACGGCTTCCATGCCGAGGCGGCGGGCGGCGCGGTCAGGCTGCGCAGCGACGGCACCCCGGTGCTGGACTACGCGCTGACCGACTACCTGCTCGACGGCGTGCGCCGCGCCTACCTGACCATGGCCGAAATCCAGTTCGCGGCCGGCGCCAAGACCGTGCGGCCCGTGCATGAGCAGGCGGCGGGCTACACCAGCCTCGCCGAGGCGCGCCAGGGCATCGCCGGGTTGGCGATGAAGCCCTTCATCGCCACGGTGGGCAGTGCCCATGTGATGGGCGGCTGCACCATGGCCGCCGACGCCGGCCGCGGCGTGGTGCGGCCCGACGGCCAGCACTGGCAGCTGGCCAACCTGTCGGTGCATGACGGCTCGCTGTTCCCCACCAGCCTGGGCGCCAACCCGCAGCTCACCGTGTATGGCCTGGCCACGCGGCTGACCACCGGGCTGGTGCAGCGCCTGGGCGGCAAGCCCCAGCCGCTGGCCTGAGCGCGGCGCGGCCGGCGGGCCGCAGAATGCCGGCCATGCCCGCTCCGCACCTGCGCCCCGCCGTCGCCGCCGATGCCGCCGCCCTGGCCGGCTTCGCGGCGCAGGCCTTCACCGACACCTACCGCGGCCTGGACGACCCGCAGGAGATCGCCGACTACGTGGCCGAACATTTCCGGCCCGAGCTGATGGCGGCGGTCATCGTCGACCCCGCCTGCTCGACGCTGCTGGCCAGGGTTGACGACCAGTTGGCCGGTTATGCCATCGTGCGTGCCAAGGCGGCGCCGCCCTGCGTGACCGGCCCCGCGCCGCTGCAACTGTGGCGGCTGTACCTCGGTCAGACCTTCATCGGCCGGGGCCTGGGCGCGCGGCTGATGCAGGCGGTGCACGCGGAAGCCGCACGGCGCGGCGGCCGCACGCTGTGGCTGGGCGTCTACGATCGCAACGTGCGGGCCGTGGCGTTCTACGAGCGCTTCGGCTTCGCCCAGGTGGGCGGCCGCGAGTTCCTGTTCGGTGGCCGCGTCTACATCGATCCCATCTACGCGGCGGCCGTGCTGCGCCACCCGCAAGGAGCCCGGGCATGATCGAGGGAAGCTGCCTGTGCGGCGGCGTGCGCTGGCGCTTCGACGGCCAGCCCGACGGCGCCACCGCCTGCAACTGCACCGCCTGCCGGCGCTACGGCACGCTGTGGGCCTACGACCATCTCGACGCAGGCATCCACGTCAGCGGCGAGACCCGGCCCTTCGTGCGCGGCAAGGCGCTGGCCTTCCACTTCTGCCCCACCTGCGGCTGCGTGACGCACTGGCTGGCGCTGCAGCCCGGCGAGGACGGCCGGCGCCGCGTGGCCGTCAACCTGCGGCTGGCCGACCCCGAGGCGGTGGCGGCCATCCCCGTCGACCACTTCGACGGGCTCGACAGCTTCGACGACCTGCCGCGTGACGGGCGCTGCGTGCGCGACTACTGGTTTTGAGCCGCGGCGCGCCGTCCTACGCGCGATGTCTTGAAAGCGCACGCGCCGGCGCCACGTCCGGGGCGCACACTGGGCCCGTCCTGCCTGGGAGAGATGCCATGAAGCTGCCTCGCGTGTTGATTGCGGCCCTGGGCCTGCTGGCGCTGCTGTGGCTGGGCGCCGCCCAGGCGCTGCCCACGGCGGACCAGGTGCAGGCCGCCACCCGGCGTGGCGACTACGCCGCCGCCGAAACGATGATGCGCGAGGTGGTGACGGCCCGGCCCGACAGCGCCCGCGCGCATTACGTGTTGGCCGAGATCCTGGCCTACCAGCGCCAGTTCCCGCAGGCGGTGGAGCACACGCGCCGCGCCCGTGCGCTGGACCCGGCGCTCAGGTTCACCGACCCGGCCCGCTTCAACAGCTTCGAGCAGGCGTTGCAACGCGAGCAGGCCGCAGCCAAGGCGGCGCTGCCGGCGCCGTTGGAGCCGCGTCCTGCGCCGGCGCCGGCCGCGCGCGCGGCGCCCGAGCCGTCAGCCGGCGAGGGCGTCCCTGTGTGGCTGTGGGGGCTGGGCGCGCTGCTGCTCGTCGGCTTCGCCGTCCGCGCGCTGCGCCGACGCTCCGCCTCGATGGCCGCGCAGCCCGCCCTGGCCGGCTACGGCGGGCCGCAGGGCGGCCTGGGCCGTGGCTTCGGTGCCGGCATGCCGCAAGGCCCCGCGGCCGGCGGCTCGGGCCTGATGGGCATGGGCATGGCCGCCGCGGGTGGCGTTGCCGCCGGCATGCTGGCCGAACGGCTGCTGCACGGCGGCCAGGACGAACACGACCTGCCGCGCGAGGGCGCGTCGACCGGCGCCGCGGCCGGCGGGCTGATCCCGGGCAGCTTCGAGGACGGCATGGGCGGTGCCGCCGACGAGCTGACGCGGCGCGAGATCGACTTCGGCAGCGGCGACGGCTGGGGCGGGGGCGACCTGGGGAGTGGCGACATCGGCGGTGACCTCGGCGGGGGCAGCGGCGACTGGTGAAGCCGCCAAGTTCTGCCGGGCGGCGCGGGAGGGCGGCCCGATAATCCGCCCCCATGACGCCAGCCGCCTTCACCGGCCAGTTGCTCGCCTTCATCGCCCGCCTCATCACCGGCGCGCAGGGGCACTGGAAGGGCTGCCCGCCACAAGCCGAGCAGCGCATCTACATCGCCAACCACCAGAGTCATTTCGATCTCGTCCTGATCTGGGCCGCCTTCCCGCATGAGCTGCGCGCGCAGACGCGCGCCATCGCCGCGCGCGACTACTGGACCAGGAGCGCCTTCCGCCGCTGGCTGACCACCGAGGTCTTCAACGCGATCTACGTCAGCCGCACCCGTGCGAACCCCGACGAGGACCCGCTGGAGCCGCTGGTCGAGGCGCTGGACAACGGCGACTCGCTGGTGATCTTTCCGGAGGGCACGCGCTCCAGCAAGGGGCATCCGATGCCGTTCAAGTCCGGCATCTACCACCTGGCCGAGCAGTTCCCCGACGTGCCGCTGATCCCGACCTGGATCGACAACGTGCAGCGCGTCATGCCCAAGGGCGAGGTCGTGCCGGTGCCCATCCTCTGCACGGTGACCTTCGGGGCGCCGATTCACCTGCGGCCGGGCGAGAGCAAGGCCGACTTCCTGTGCCGCGCCCGCGAGGCCGTCATGGAGCAACGCCCCAACCCCGAGTGGGTCGGGCGCGCGGCGGAGGCCGACTGATGCGCTGGCTCAAGTCCCTGACGGCCAGCGAGCAGGTGGCCCTGCTGTTCGTCGTGCTGTTCGGCTTCCTGACGCTGCTGACCATCGGCCTGTTCCTGAACTCGCTGCGCGAGCGCGAGGACGAGGACGCGCGCATCGCCTCGCAGCTGACCTGGGAGCGCGTGCGCCGCGACCTGCGGGCGGCCTGGATCGGCGGCTGCATGTTCTGGGTCGCGTGGGTCTCGGGGCCGCTGGGTGCGACGCTGCTGTTCGCGCTGTTTTCCTTCCTGGCGCTGCGCGAGTTCATCACGCTGATGCACACGCAGCGCAGCGACCACCGCACGCTGATCGTGGCCTTCTTCGTGCTGCTGCCGGTGCAGTACATGGTCTGCGGCACGCGCTTCTTCGACCTGTTCACGGTGTTCCTGCCGGTCTACGGCTTCATCGTGCTGCCCATCGTCAGCGCGCTGGCCGACGACCCGCGCCGCTACCTGGAACGCAACGCCAAGATCCAGTGGGGCGTGATGGTCTGCGTCTACGGCCTGTCGCATGCGCCGGCGCTGCTGCTGCTGGACTTCCCCGGCTACACCGGCCGCGGCGCCTTCCTGCTGTTCTTCCTGGTGATGGTCGTCGCGTCCTCGCAGATCGCGCAGGAGATCGCCACGCGCACGCTGCGCCGCCGGCCGGTGGCGCGGCGCATCAGCCGCAGCTTCTCGATGCGGGCCTGGTGGATAGGCACGCTGACCGGCTCGGTCGCCGGCGCGCTGCTGTTCTGGATCACGCCGTTCAAGATCGGCCAGGCGCTGGCCATGGCCTTCCTGACGGCCGCGGCGGCCGGCTTCGGCGGCCTGGTCATGAAGGCGCTGAAGAAGGACGCCGGAGTGCTGTACTGGGGCAACCGCAGTTCCATCACCGGCGCCGTCGGGCTGCTCGACCGCATCGCGGTGCTGTGCTTTGCGGCCCCGGTGTTCTTCCACTCGGCGCGCTGGTATTTCGGGCGGTGATGTGAGGATTCTCGGCATCGACCCCGGCTTGCAGACGACCGGCTTCGGCGTCATCGAAGCCGATGGGCCGCGCCTGGCCTACGTCGCCAGCGGCACCATCAAGACGAATGCCGTCGCGACCGGCGACCTGCCCGCGCGTCTGAAGATCCTGTTCGACGGCATCCGCGAGGTCATCTCGCGCTATCAGCCGCAATGCGCGGCGGTCGAGATCGTCTTCGTCAACGTGAACCCGCAGTCCACGCTGCTGCTGGGCCAGGCGCGCGGCGCGGCGCTCGCGGCGCTGGTGTCGGCCGACCTGGGCGTCAGCGAGTACACGGCCACGCAGATGAAGAAGGCCATCGTGGGCCACGGCCAGGCCAAGAAGGAGCAGATCCAGGCCATGGTGCAGCGCCTGCTCAACCTGCCGGGGGTGCCCGGCAAGGATGCCGCGGACGCCCTGGGCATCGCCGTCATGCATGCGCATGCGCGCGTCAGCTTCGAGGCCATGAGCCGCAGCACGACGCTGCAGCGGCGCCAGCACGCGCAGTTCAAGGGCGGCCGCACCTACTAGCCAGCTACTGGCCGGCCATGAAAAAGCCCCGCCGAGGCGGGGCTTGTCGCGATGCAGCAGGGCGCTCAGGCGGCCTTGCGGCGGCGCGAGACCCAGCCCGCGCCGGCGAGGCTGCCGAGCACCAGCGCCAGCGAGGCGGGCTCGGGCAGCGGGGCGGCCGCAGTGACCTGGTAGCCGCCGCTGCTTTCGGTGCCGCGCACCGGCTGGTAGACCAGATAGGCGTCGGTCACGTCGAAGCTGCCGGACAACATGCTCAGGTCGAAGCCCGCGCCCGAGGTGAAGTAGCTCACGCCGAGGAAGACGCCATCCTGGAAGTCTGCCGTCGCGGCGGCGTTCAGCGAGAAGGTCTGCGACAGGAAATCCATCGTGAAGGCCGTCAGCGACAGGCTTTCGAAGCCGCTGCCGCCCAGGCCCGAGGCGTCGTAGTCGAAGCTGCCGGTGAAGGCCTGGCCGGTCTCGGGGCCGGCGCTGATGCTGCCGGCGAACTGATAGTCGGCGTGGGCCGCGGTGGTGAGCAGTGCGGCCGCGGCGGCAAGGAGGAGGGAGTGGAACTTCATGTTGTTATCGCCTTTCAGAACTTGAACGAGGTGCCGTTGATGGCGCTGCACAGCACGGTCTTGAGCTTGACCACGGGGCGCGAGGCCGCGCTGCCGGCCGCACCGTCGGGGTCGTAGCCGATCAGTGCGCCGTCGGCCTGGGTTGTGCAGGTGACGTGGCCGGTGGCCAGCGGGTCGGCGCTGGTGATGCCCACGGCCTTCAGCAGGTCGGTGAACACCAGCGTGTCCTGGCCTGGCTTGAAGTCGGTGATGGCGTCCAGGCCGTCCGCGCCGCTGCGGTACACGAACTGGTTCTTGCCGCCCTTGCCGGTCAGCGTGTCGCGACCCAGCCCGCCTTCGATGACGTCGTCACCGTCGGTGCCGACGATGGTGTCGTTGCCGCTGGTGCCGGTGATGCTCTTCACCAGGTTCAGGCCGATCAGCATCGGGTCATGGTCGGACGCGCGGAAGGTGTTGGGCTGGTACCAGTCGTTGCCGGCGGCCTTGTCCTCGGTGTTGTAGTCGGTCCACTCCGGCTCGTCGGCGTTGATGTGCCAGCTGGTGGCGCCCGTCACCTTGGCCGCAACGCTGGCGGTGCCCAGGCCGTGGTCCAGGCGGCCGGCGTTGGCGTCGAACACGTAGCTGTAGTCGGCCGGGTCGAACTTGGCCACCAGGTCCAGCAGGCCGCTGCCTAGCAGCAGCTCGATCGGGTCTTCCTTGGCGTAGGCGTTGAAGTCGCCGACGAGGATGACGTCCTCGGTCTGCGCCGTGGCCTTGACGGTGGGCAGCCAGTCGATCAGGCGCTGGGCCTGCTGCAGGCGCGTCTGGTTGTGGCAGCCCTGCAGGTCGCCCTGGTCGGCGTTCAGGCCCGAGCCGCAGCTGCCCTTGGACTTCAGGTGGTTGACGGCCACCGCGAACTTCTCGCCGTTGGCGGCGACGAAGCCCTGCGCGAAGGTCGGCCGGTTGTTGATGCTGGCGGTGTCGGACAGGGACGCGCCGATCAGGCCCAGCTTGGCGGGCTTGTAGATCATCGCCACGCGGATGACGTCGGTGCCCGTGCCGGCGGCCGGCAGCGGCACGGCGGCGTAGGTGTTGGCGCCCATCACGGCGTTCAGGCCGTCCACCAGGTTCTGCACGGCGAAGTTGCTGCCGCCGTTCTGGATCTCCATCAGGCCCACCACGTCGGCGTTCAGGCTGGACAGCGACGCGATGATCTTGGTGCGCTGGCGGTTGAACTCGGCCAGCGTGTTGGCGCCGCGGCAGTCGCTGCCGCAGCTGGGGCTGCCGGCCACGAAGGGGCCGCTGGCGCCGCTGGTGAAGTAGTTCAGCACGTTGGCGCTGGCCACGCGGACGTTGCCGCCCACGGCCGGCGGGGTGGCCGGGCGCGCGACGGGGCGCGCGAACACGGGCGCTGCGGTGGGGTGGATCTTGTACGACAGCGGCCCGCTGGCCGAGTCCGTCGACGGGCCGAAGTCCACCACGCCGGTGACGCCCTCGACGGTGTCACCGCCGCGCACCGTGCCGTCCTGCCAGAGGTAGGGCGTGGGGTTGGGGAACTTGGTGGCGCTGCCGTCGTCCAGCACGACGCTGCGTGCCAGGTTGGCGGCCTGCAGGGCCAGCGCGGCCGGGCCGGGGCGCAGCACGTTGGTGGGGTTGAGCGTGCGGCCGCCGGCCGACACGGTCAGCTGGCCCCAGCTGCCGACGAAGTTGGTCTGGTTGACGGTCAGCGCATCGGTGATGCGCACCAGCATGCCCTCGTAGCGCTCCATGTCGGCCTGGCTGGCCAGCGCGGCGAGGCTGACCTCGACCGGCTGGGGCAGCTGGTTGCCGCGGCTGAGGACCGTGATGCCGGTCGGCGTGGTCAGCTCGGTCAGCGGGCTGGCCTGGCTGGCGGCGCTGGTGGACACCGAGTATTCGGTCACGTTGGCCGCCAGGCGGATGCTGTCGCCCACCGCCACGGTCGGGGCGGAGTTGGTGAACACGAAGATGCCATCCGAGGTGGCGGGGTCGTTGTCGCCCAGCGGGTCCTGCAGGTAGAAGCCGTTGTTGATCAGCTTGGTGACGATGCCGGTGGTGGTGACCGTCATGCCGTTCATCGGGCTCTTGGCGCCGGCGCCCTGGATGGCCGGGATGCTGACCGCGCCGCTGACCGTCAGCTTGAAGCTGCAGCTGGCGGTCTGGGCCTCGTCGTTGTCCCACTTCAGGCTGAGGTTGTAGACGCCCGCGGCCAGCGTGTTGGCGATGCCGAACGACTGCGTGGCGGCAGCGCCGTCGCCGGTGGCGGCCGTGAAGCTGTCCAGCGTGACGCCGGCCGGCAGGCTGCCGACGACGCTGATCGCGTTGACGCGGCTGTCGCTGTCGGTGGCGCTGACGACGAAGTTGCCGGCCGTGCCGGCGGCGGCCGTCACGTCGGGGCAGCTCGGCACGATGGGGGCGTTGCCACCGGTGCCGCTGCAGGCGTTGAAGGGGCTGGACGAGTTGCGCGGCGCGGGGGCGAGGCGCGCGAAGTCCGCGAGGTTGTTGTCGGTGTCGGTGCAGCCGCTGGCGGCGCGCAGCAGGGCGGTGCTGCTGGTGGCGGCGATGGAGGCCGTGCCCTCGAAGAAGTTGGCCGTGCCGTAGCCGACCAGGTCGATGATCAGCGCCTTCTGCGCATCGCTGCAGGGGTTGGAGCCGCCGTTGCAGCCGATGGTGCCGGCCTGGCTGGCCAGGATGACCTTGCCGTTGGTGCCCGACAGGTCGGTCGCGCCGGTGGCGTCGGGGGTGATGAGCTCGGCACCGGTGGTGGTGCTGGCCGGGCCCAGCTTGACGAGGTAGTACTGCCCGGGCTGCAGGGTCACGTTCGTCAGCGCCGTGGCGACGAAGTTGCCGGTGCCGGTGGCGCTGGCGTACTGCACCGACTTGCCAGCCAGCGACACCGGCGCGGTGCCGGCGTTGAACAGCTCGACGTAGTCGCTGCGGAACACGTTGCCGTTGCCGCCATAGACCTGGCTGATCACCACCCCGGAGGTCGATGCCAGCACGGTGGGCGCCGCGAAGGCGGCAGCGAGGAGGGACACCAGGGTTTTGATTTGCATGACGGGTTAGTAAAAATTGCCCAAAACGGGGCGCATCGTAGGGATGCTTCATGACGAATTGATCCACCCCGTTCGAGGGGGGCCGCTCGGGCATGATGCGGGCCCATGTCGCCTGCACTGCTTTTGATCGGGGTTCTTGCCTACTTCGCCCTGCTGTTGGTCCTGGCCCGGTGCGTGGCGCACGGTTCCGGGGCTGAGGGTTTCTATGTGGGGGGCAGGGAAAGTCCCTGGCCGGTCGTCGCCTTCGGAATGATCGGCACGTCGCTTTCGGGCGTCACTTTCATCAGCGTGCCGGGCTCGGTGGCGGCCAGCGGCTTCAGCTACCTCCAGGTCACGCTGGGCTATGTGGCGGGCTATGTCGCCATCGCCTTCGTGCTGCTGCCGGCCTACCACCGCATGAAGCTGTCCTCCATCTACGAGCTGCTGGGGGCGCGCCTGGGGCCGGCCGCGCAGCGGCTGGGCTCGGCCTACTTCCTGCTCAGCCGCACGCTGGGCGCCACCGCGCGGCTGTACCTCGTCGTGCAGGTGCTGCACACGCTGATCCTCGCCCCGCTGGGCCTGCCGTTCGCGCTGGGCGCGGCGGTGGTGCTGGTGATGATCCTGCTCTACACGGTGGAGGGCGGCGTGAAGGCGCTGGTCTGGACCGACACGCTGCAGACCGCCGGCATGCTGACCGGTCTGGTCGTCTGCACCGTGCTGCTGTGGCGGCCCGACGCGTTCGCGCAGCTGGATGCCGCCGGGCTGTCGCGCGTGTGGGTCACCGACCCGCTGAGCCGCGACTTCTCGGTCAAGGCGCTGCTGGCGGGCGCCTTCATCACGCTGGCCATGACCGGCATGGACCAGGAGATGATGCAGAAGAGCCTGTCGGTCGCGAAGCTGCGCGACGCGCAGAAGAACCTGCTGCTGCTGGCCGGCCTGCTGCTGGTGGTCATCGCGGCCTTCCTGCTGCTGGGCGGGCTGCTGACGCTGTACGCCCGCGAGCACGGCCTGGCGGCCAGCGGCGACGCGCTGTTCCCCACCATCGTCATGCAGCACCTGCCGGCCTGGGTGCAGGTGGTGTTCGTGCTGGCGCTGGTGTCGGCCCTGCTGCCCAGCGCCGACGGGGCGCTGACCGCGCTGACCGCCAGCACCTGCGTGGACCTGCTGCGCATCCCGCGCGAGGACAGCCGCACGCGCCGCCGCGTGCACCTGGGCTTCGCGCTGCTGTTCCTGGCGCTGGTGCTGGGCTTCAAGGCGCTGGCCAACCCCAGCATGATCTACCTCATCCTGAAGCTGGCCGGCTACACCTACGGCCCGCTGCTGGGCCTGTTCGCGTTCGCGATGTTCACGCCGCGGGTGCTGCCGGGCCGCGCGCTGGTGGCGGTCTGCGTCGCGGCGCCGCTGCTGTGCGCGGTGCTGGACTTCGGCCAGCCCTGGGGTGGCTACCAGATCGGGCTGGAGCTGCTGCTGCTCAACGGCCTGCTGACCTGGGCGGGACTGTGGCTGGCCGCGCGCGGCCCGCGCGCGCAGCCTGCCGCCGCCCGGTAGCCGCGGGGCGGATCAGCGCAGGTCTTCCGCCCGCACCCGCATGCCGTAGCTGCGGAACAGCTGCTCCACCACGCCTTCGCGCAGCAGACTGCGGTGCGCCTGTTCCAGCGCGGCCTTCTCGGCATCGCTGAAGCCGCCCTGGGCGGCCAGCCACACGTCGCCGGATTCCAGCGTCATGCCCACCTGGAAGGCCGCCGCGTCGCGGCCGCTGGAGCGCACCTTGTCCATGTTGACCATGGCGCCGCCGTAGATCGCGTCGACGATGCCGCGCTCCAGCATGCGCAGCATGTCCTCCACGCTGCTGCCCTGCAGCACCCGCGCGTCGTCGAAACCGTGGCGCGCCAACTGCGCCGGGTTGGGTGAGCCGCGCAGCACCGCGATGCGCAGCGCCCGGGCCCGCTGCAGGTCGGTGACGGGCGGCTGCCCGGCCCGGTTGATGAACACGAAGTGCTGCACGTACAGCTTCACCAGCCACTGGAATTGGGGCTCGCGCTCGGGCGTGCGGGTGAGCGGCAGGATGGCCATGCGCGGCTGGCTGCCGGCCATGGTCAGCGCGCGGTTCCACGGGAAGTATTCGACCGTCGTCGGCTGGCCGCAGCGCTTGAGCAGCAGCTCCACCAGGTCCACCAGCACGCCGCGGCGGCCTGGCTGGCCCTCGATGGCAAAGGGCGGCAGGTCACCGGTGACCACGCGCAGCGGTGCGATGTCGGCACCCCGGGCGCCCGAGCAGCCCAGGGCAGAGGCCAACAGCAGCAGGTGTCGTCGAGACCACATGGCCCGACTGTCGCCGAAGCGCTGCCGCGGCTCAATCGAGAGAAAACCAGTGCGCCCGTGCGGGGCCGCCGGGGCGGCGACACTTGCGGCCTCGCATGCCTGCTGCCGCCGTTCCCGCCCCACCCCGCCTCACCGGCATGCTCGCCGCCTTCGTGCGCGAGCACTGGCGCGCCTACGCGGCCGCCGGCGCGATGCTGAGTTGCATCGCCGTGCTGACCGTCTGGATCCCGCGCCAGGTGGGCCATGTCGTCGACGACCTCGTCGCCGGCGGGCTGCAGGGGCCGGCCCTGCTGCGGCAACTGGGCCTGCTGGTGCTGGCCGGCGTCGTCATCTACCTGCTGCGCGCCGGCTGGCGGCTGACGCTGTTCAAGGCCTCGTTCCAGCTCGGCGCGCGGCTGCGCACGCGGCTGTTCGCGCGCCTGGCGCTACAGGGGCCGGCCTACTTCCAGGCGCAGCGCACCGGCGACCTGATGGCGCTGGCCACCAACGACATCGACACCGTGGAGCAGGCCGCCGGCGAGGCCATGCTGGCGGGCTTCGACGGCACGCAGACGCTGCTGCTGGTGCTGGCCATGATGACGCTGGCCATCGACTGGCGGCTCGGCCTGGCCGCGCTGTTGCCGTTCCCGCTGATGGCGGCGGCGTTCTGGTGGATCTCCCAGCACCTGCACACCGCCGCGCAGGACTCGCTCGGCGCCTTCAGCGGCCTGAACCAGCAGGTGCAGGAAAGCCTGGCCGGCGTGCGCACCGTGCGCGCGCTGGGGCTGGTGTCGCGCAGCCAGGGGCAGTTCGGCGCGCTGGCCGACCGCGCCGCCGAGGCCGCGTTCCGCTCGCAGCGCTGGGAGGCCGCCTACGAGCCGGCGGTGGGCATGTGCCTGAGCGCGGCCACGGCCATCGCGATGGCCATGGGCGGCTGGCTGGTGGCGCGCGGCGAGCTGAGCATCGGCCAGCTGACCGCGTTCACGATGTACCTGGGCCAGCTGATCTGGCCGATGTTTGCGGCCGGCTGGGTGCTGGCGCTGCTGGAGCGCGGCCGCGCCGCGTGGGCGCGGCTGGCGCCGGTGCTGGAGGCGCCGCTGACGCTGGCCGACGCGGGCCGGGCCGCGCTGCCCGCCGACGCGACGCTGCGCGCCGAGGCGCTGAGCTTCAGCTTCCCCGGCGCCAGGCGGCCGGCGCTGGACGGGGTGGACTTCACGCTGGCGCCGGGCCGCACGCTGGGCATCGTCGGCGCGACCGGCGCCGGCAAGTCCACGCTGGTGCGCCTGCTGCTGCGCCAGAGCGAGCCGCAGGCCGGCCGGATGACGCTGGGCGATGTGCCACTGCCCGAGCTGCCGCTGGCCACGCTGCGCGGCCACATCGCCTGGGTGCCGCAGGAGCCGTTCCTGTTCTCGGCCTCGGTGGCCGACAACATCGCGCTGGCCCGGCCCGGCGCGACGCCGGCCGAGGTCGAGGCCGCGGCACGCCTGGCCTCGGTGCACGACGACATCGCGCGCCTGCCGCAGGGCTATGCCACCGAGGTGGGCGAGCGCGGCGTGACGCTGTCCGGCGGCCAGCGCCAGCGGGTGGCCATCGCGCGGGCGTTGCTCAGCGACGCGGCCTTGCTGGTGCTGGATGACGCGCTCTCGGCCGTCGACACCGGCACCGAGACCGACATCCTGGACCACCTGCGCGCGCTGCGCGCCGCGCGGCCGGGCCGCAGTGTCATCGTCGTCGCGCACCGGCTGTCGGCCGTGATGGACGCGGACGAGGTCCTCGTGCTGAAGCAGGGCCATGTCATCGAGCGCGGCACCCATGCCCAGCTGCTGGCGCTGGGCGGCTGGTATGCCGCGCAGTGGCGCTATCAACAGATCGAGGCCAGCCTTGACGCCGCCTGAACCCAGGACGGACGCGGTGCCCCCGTCGCCCTGGCAGAGCGTCGGGCTGCTGCTCGACGCCGCGCGCCCCGAGCGCCCGCACCTGGCCTGGGGCGGCCTGTGGCTGGTCATCGCCGCCGGGCTGGAGGTGCTGGCGCCCATCCTCGGCAAGCGCTACATCGACCACCACCTGCTGCCGCGCCAGTTCGACATCGTCGAGATGGGCCTGCTGCTGGCGCTGATGCTGGGCACCGGCTGGGCCGCGACGTGGATCCGCTACGCCCAGCTGTCGCGCATGGCCGGCGTGGCGCGCCGCTCGGTGCTGCGGCTGCGCGAGCGCGTCTACGCCCATGTGCTGGCGCTGCCCATGGCCTTCTTCGACAAGGCCATCACCGGCCAGCTGGTCAGCCGCGTCACCAACGACACCGAGTCGGTCAACCAGCTCTACCGCCAGGTGCTGTACGTGATGCTGGACTCGTCCATCGTCGTGCTCGGCTCGCTGGTGGCGATGGCGTTCCTGGACTGGCGGCTGATGCTCATCGTCGCCACGCTGGTGCCGGCGATGGTGGTCATCATCACCGTCTACCAGCGGCTGTCCGCGCCGGCGGTGCAGCGCACCCGCCAGCTGCGCAGCGACATCAATGCGCAGATGGCCGAGAGCATGGCCGGCATGGCCGTGCTGCAGGCCAGCGGCGCGGCCGAGCGCTTCGCCCGGCGCTTCGAGGCGACCAATGCCGACCACCGCCTGTCGCGCATCGCCGAGCTGCGCGCCAATGCCTGGCTGCTGCGCCCGGCGCTGGACCTGATGAACGTGCTGCTGCTGGTGACGGTCATCTACAGCTTCGGGCGGCGCGAGCTGGTGGGGCCGCTGGGCGCCATCGAGGTGGGCCTGCTGTACGCCTTCCTCAGCTACATCGCCCGCGTGGTGGAGCCGCTGATCCAGATCACCATGCAGTTCGGCCAGCTGCAGCAGGCCATGGTGGCGGCATCGCGCGTGCGCGTGCTGCTGGAGGAGGACGAGCACCGCGGCCCGGTGCAGGACGGCCGCGCGATCGCGCAGGGCGGCATCCGCATCGACGGCCTGACCTTCGGCTACGACCCGGAGCGGCCGGTGCTGCGCGATGTCGACGTGGACATCCCGGCCGGCAGCTTCGTCGGCATCGTGGGCCACACGGGCAGCGGCAAGAGTACGCTGCTGTCGCTGCTGCTGCGCTTCTACACGCCGCAGCAGGGCCGCATCAGCGTGGACGGCCAGGCGCTGGCAGGCGTGCCCGACGCGGCCTTCCGCGACGCGGTGGGCCTGGTGCCGCAGGAACCCTACCTGATGTCGGCCAGCGTGCGCGACAACATCGCGATGGGCCGGCCCGGCATCACCGACGCAGGCGTGGAGGACGCCGCCCGGGCGGCCCGTGCGCACGACTTCATCATGGCGCTGCCGCAGGGCTACGACACCCTGCTGGGCGAGGGCGGCGCGCGCGTGTCCACCGGCCAGAAGCAGCTGCTGGCGATGGCGCGCGCGCTGGCGGGCCGGCCGCGCATCCTGTTCCTGGACGAGGCGACCAGCAACATCGACAGCGCCACCGAGCAGCGTGTGGGCGAGGCACTGACGGCGCTGCGCGGCAGCGTCACGGTGGTGGCCATCGCGCACCGCCTCTCCACCATCCGCGCCGCTGACCAGATCCTGGTGCTCAACCACGGCCGGCTGCAGGAGCGCGGCACGCACGAGGCGCTGATGGCGCTGGACGGCGGCCTGTACCGCCGCCTGGTGGAGCTGCAGACGCTGGAGGAGCCCGGCGAGGCCGGCAGCGAGGGCGACGCGGACGACGCGCCGCCCTGACCGCGGCGGCGCCGTTCAGCGCACCAGCGGCCGGATGCGCGTGAAGCCGCCGTCCACCGGCAGCACCTGGCCGGTCAGCCGGCCGGCGGCGTCGGACAGTAGCCAGGCCATCACGCCGGCCACGTCGTCGGCGCTCTGCAGCCCGCCCAGCGGGTACTGCTTCGCGGCGCCCTCGCGCATGGCCGGCTGCTTCAGCATGGCGGCGGTCATGGGCGTCTCGGTCATGCCCGGCGCCACCGCGTTGACGCGCAGGCCCTGCGCCGCATAGCTGGCCGCGGCGCTGCGCACCAGCGCCTCGAGGCCGCCCTTGGCCGCGGCGATGGCCTCGTGGTTGGCCACGCCGATGCCGGCCACCACCGAGCTCACCAGCACCGCCGCGCCCGGCTGCGCCGGCTCGCGCAGCGCCTCCACCCAGGCGCCCAGCATGTAGAGCGCACTGTCCAGGTTGACGCGCAGCACCTCGCGCAACTGCTCGGGCCGGCTGCGGTGCAGCGGTGCGATCAGCGTGCTGCCCACGCAATGCGCCAGCCGCGTCGGCGTGCCCAGGCCCTCGCGGCAGGCGGCAATGGCGGCCGCGGCGCCCTCGGGCGTGGTGGTGTCGGCGGCGATGTGCAGCGCGGCCGGCACGTCGGCCAGCGTGGCGGCATCGCGGCCCACGGCGGCGACCTGCCAGCCCAGGGACTGCAGCTGGGCGCACAGCGCGCGGCCGATGCCGCCGCGGGCGCCGGTGACGAGGGCGATGGGGGAAGTCAAGGCAGGGTCTCCCGAGGCGGCCGCACGAAGCTGGCCAGGTAGTTGACGGAGGTGTCGCGCGTCCAGTGCGCGCGGTGCAGCAGCGGCAGGTAGCGCATGCCGATCAGCTCGCGCGGCTGCAGGCCGGCCCGCTGCGCAGCAGCGTTCAGTTCGGCCGGCGTGACGAACTGGCGCCAGCGGTGCGTGCCGATGGGCAGCACGCGCAGCAGGTACTCGGCCACGCCGATCGCCAGCAGCGCGCTGCGCCAGCTGCGGTTGATGGTGGAGGCCACCAGCAGCCCGCCCGGGGCCACCGCGGCCGCGACCTGGGCCACGAAGGCCGGCACGTCGTCCACATGCTCCACCACCTCCAGCGCCAGCACCAGGTCGAAGCGCTCGCCGGCCTGCAGCGCGGTCCCGGGCTCGCCGTGGCGGTAGTCCAGCCGCGCGGCCAGGGCCGGGTCCGGCGCGGCATGCCGGCGCGCGGCGCCGATGTTGCCGGCCGAGGCGTCCAGCCCCACCACCTGCGCGCCCTCACGCGCCAGCGCCTCGCTCATCAGCCCGCCGCCGCAGCCCACGTCCAGCACGCGCAGCCCGGCCAGCGGGCGCCTGAAATGACGCTCGGCCGCCTCCTGCACCCAGCGGCCGCGCAGCGCCTGCGTGACATGCAGCGGCCGCATCGGGCCGCGGGCGTCCCACCAGGTGGCGCTCCAGGCGTCGAAGCGGGCCACTTCCTCGGGGCGGATGGTGCGGCCCTCAGACATGGCGGCTCAGCCCCACGGCCAGCGCCGAGCCTGCGCCCACCGCCGTGCACCACAGCCGCCCGATGAGGCCGGGCCGGCCGCGCTGCTGCGCCGCAGCCTCGTCGCGGTGGGCCACTTCGTCGCGCCGGCAGGCGTCCAGCTCGGCGCGCAGCGCGGCCCAGGCGGGCGCATGGGCCAGGCGGTCGACCTGGGCCTGGTAATGCCGGTCCACGAAGGTCTCGACCGCCTCGATGGTGGCGTACACCGGGCCCGGCCCGGCCAGCGCCGGCAGCGCGCCGGTCAGCCAGCCCGCCAGCCGCCACAGCGGCAGCAGCCGGCTGCGCGCGGCCGGCGGCAGCCAGGCCTCGATGCGGGCCAGGTGGGCCTGCTCGGTGGCCAGGTGGCGCTGCGCAAAGGCGCGCACGCCGGCGTCCCGGCTCACGGCCAGCAGGCCACGGTAGATGCCCACGGCCCCGGTCTCGCCGGCATGGTCGGTGCGCAGGTCGGCCGCCAGCCAGGCCGGCAGCACGGTGCTGGCCCACACGGCGCTCATCGCGCCGGGCGCCACAGCCGGCGCAGCTTCAGGAACCCCGTGTAGGCGGCGTCCAGCCCCTGCACCAGCCAGGGCCGGTCCAGCAGCCGGGCCAGCCCCGCGGTGCGAGGCAGTGCGGCCCACATCGCCAGGAAGGCCGCCGCGCCGCTAACCAGCCGGCCGTCGGCGCCTCGCACATGCAGCCGGTCCAGCGCGGCCGGCCGGTCCAGCCCGGCGCCCAGGGCCTCGGGCGCGCAGGCGGCGGCGTCCACCCAGCACAGCGACTCGGCGCCGGGCTGGCGCTGGTACAGCGCGATCTCGCGCCGGCACACCGGGCAGGCGCCGTCGAAGTAGACGGTCGGGCGGGCGTCGGCTGGCGGGGCAGGGGAGTTCACGGCCGGCATGGTGCCGCGCCTGCAGCAACCCAGCGGCGCCGGTGGGCTTTGTCGCCGGGCTCGATGACCTGCATCAAGGCAGCGCGGTGCGCCGCGGCCTAGGCTGCGGAGATGACTGCTGCCCTGTTCTCCGCGGCGCTGCCGGACGCCCCCGATGCCGACATCCTGATCTGCGGCGCCGGCCCCGCCGGTCTGGCGCTGGCCTGTGCGCTGCACGACCGCGGCTGGTCCGTGGCGGTGCTGGAGCAGGCCGACGCCGACGCGCTGGCCGCGCCCGCCGACGATGGCCGCGAGATCGCGCTGACGCACCGCTCGCGCCGGCTGCTGGAGGGGCTGGGCCTGTGGGCGCGCTTCACCGAGATCTCGCCGCTGCGGCGCGCCAGCGTGCGCAGCAGCGGCACCCGCGTGCCGCTGCCGTTCGAGAGCGAGGGCCAGGACCTGGGCTGGCTGGTGCCCAACCACGAGATCCGCGCGGCCGCCTGGGCCGGGGCGATGGCGCGCGGCATCCCGGTGCACACCGGCCGCAGCGTGGTGGCGCTGGAGCAGCGCGGCGCGACCGCGCGCGTGCGCACCCGCGACGGTACGGCCTTCGATGCGCGGCTGGTGGTGGCGGCCGACAGCCGCTTCTCGACGCTGCGCCGGCTGGCCGGCATCGCCGCGCGGCACCAGGACTTCGGCCGCAGCGCGCTGCTGGTGCCGCTGGCCCACGAGCACGACCACGACGGCCTGGCGCAGGAATGCTTCCTGGAGGGCCATACGCTGGCGCTGCTGCCCAAGCGCGGCGCCAGCTGCTCGGCCGTGTGGACGGTGCGCAATGCCGAGCTGCCGCGCATCCAGGCCATGGACGACGCCGAGCTGGCCGCCACCATCACTGCCGCGGCCGAGCAACGGCTGGGCGCGATGCGGGTGGTGGGGGCGCGCCATGTCTACCCGCTGGTGGCAGTGTGGGCGGAGCGCTTCGTGGCGCCACGGTTCGCGCTGATCGGCGACGCCGCGGTGGGCATGCATCCGGTGACGGCGCATGGCTACAACCTGGGGCTGTACGGCATCGAGGCGCTGACCCGCCGGCTCCAGCCCGGCGCTGACCCGGGCGAGGCGGCGCCGCTGCAGGCCTACGAGGCCGAGCACCGCCGCGAGGCGCGGCCGCTGTACGCGGGGACCAATGCGCTGGTGCGCTTCTTCACCGACGACCGCGCACCGGTGCTGGCGCTGCGCCGCGCCGTCATCGACCTGGCCCGCCATGTGCCGCCGCTGCGGGCGGCGATCACGCGCAAGCTGGTGGACGCCGCGGCCTGACGGCGGGCCTCAGCGCCGGCGCGACTCCAGCGCGGTGAGGCTGCGGCGCAGCGTGCGCAGCGCCGCGTCCGTGCGTGTCTCGCCGGGCACCGGCAGCAGGCGGGCCTCGGTGTCGGCCAGCAGGTCCTCGCGCAGCGTCAGGCCGGCGCGCGCCAGCTGCGGCTTCAGCGCCGCGGCGCGCTCGCGCAGCAGCGTGCGCGTGGCCTGGTAGGCATGCTCCGCCAGGTGGCGGCGGTGGCCGTAGCTGAAGGTGTTGGCCATGAAGAACTCGGCGTCGTGCGGGTCGGGCTCGAACAGCAGGATGTCGGTGCGCGGATGCGTCAGCTCGTAGCCCTTCAGGCCCAGCGCCAGGCGCGAGTGGATGAGGGAGCGGAAAGTCTGCGACAGCACCAGCGGCAGGCCGCCGTCCACCAGCCGCGGGATGCGTGCCTGCAGCGTGGCGCTGGCCGGGCGGCCCAGCCGGCGGGCCAGTTCGCGGGCGCGGCGCGAGCGCGCCTCGCGGTTGGACAGGCGGTCGCTGGCATAGGGCACCAGCGGGTTCAGGCAGATCAGCAGGTCCAGCCCGCGGTCCAGCAGCACCGAGGCGTGCAGGGTCTTCTTCAGCGCGCCGTCCACGTAGTGCCGGCCGGCTATCTCGACCGGCGGGAACAGCCCCGGCAGCGCGGCGCTGGCCTGCACCGCGCGCGAGATGGGCACATGGTCCCAGCCGGCGGTGCCGAAGGGCACGGCCTCGCCGCTGTCCAGGTCGGTGGCCACCAGCACCAGCGGGCGGCGCAGCTGGCGGAAGTCGTTGCTGCGGCCGGGCTCGGCGAACACGCGGGTCAGCGCCGCGCCGAAGCGCTCGCTGCTCAGCAGCCCGGTGGGCAGCACGCGGCCCAGGCGCTCCACGGCGCCCAGCAGCGAGCGGCCTTCCAGCAGCACCTCGCGGGCCGCGTCGGTCAGCAGGCCGGGCAGCAGGCGCAGGCGGGCGCCCAGCTCGGTCCAGGCCGGCTGCAGCATGTCGGCCGGGTCGAAGCGGTCGGGCGGCTCGGCGGTGTTCTCGATGAAGGCGGCGCAGAGTTCGCGCGGCGTCATGCCGTTGGCCAGCGCCGCGGCGATGAAGCCACCGGCGCTGACGCCGATGTAGCCGTCGCAGGCGGTGAAGTCCAGGCCGGCGATGGCCTCCTCCAAAGCACAAAGGGCGCCAACTTCATAGATGGCGCCCAACGGGCCTCCGCCTGCCAGGGCCAACCCGATCTTCGGTTGGCGCATGGTCAGTCAGCGTCTGCGGTTCAGGCCTGAGCGGCTTGCTCGGCCTGCGGTGCCGGGGCCGGCGCGGCCTTCCTGGCCGCTGCCTTGCGGGCCGGGGCCGCCTTCTTCGCGGCCGGCGCCGCAGCCTTCCTGGCGGGTGCGGCGGCCTTCCTGGCCGGGGCGGCCTTCACCGGGGCGGCGGCCTTCTTGACCACCGTCTTGGCGGCGGTCTTGGCAGCGGCTTTCTTCGCGACCGGCTTCTTCGCCGCAGCGGCCTTCCTGGCGGGGGCCTTGGCGGCGGCCTTGCGCGCGGCCTTGGCCGGTGCGGCCTTCTTCAGGCCGGCCGACACGGCCAGCGCGTCGATGCGCTTGATGAGGCTGTCCACATCGCTGGCGGAGGGCACGTTCAGGCTCTTGAGCGCCTTGGCGACGCGCTGCTCGAAGATGGTTTCGAGCTTGTCCCAGTGCTGGCCGGCCTTGGAGCCGACGTCGCCGGCCATGCCGGTGACCTTGCTGGCGACGGCGCTGAGCTTCTCCTCGGCGGCGGATTGGGTCTTCTTCTGCAATTTCAGTCCTTCGGAGACGAGGGCCTCGAAGACCTTGGAGCCTTCGCCCTGGGCCTTGGCGAAGGAGGCGAGGCCGGCGGCCCAGATGTGCTGGGCGCTGTCCTTGATGTTCTGGGCCATGTCGCCGTCGAGCAGGCCTGCGGGGAAGCCGGTGGCGGCTGCGGCCTTCTTCTTGTCAGCCATCTTCTGGAGCTTCTTGACCATGGTCGTCCTTTCGAGTGTGCGAATTGCCGATGCCACTGTAGCGGCGGCGCCCCCGATCGGCACGGCGATTCCTAGTGAGTGCGCTCTACGCGAAGGGTGGCCGCGAGACCCGTGGTGCCTGGGGAAAGTGCGCAGCGGTGGGCTGCGGCGCCTGGGGAAGAATCGGCGCGACACCCCATTCCACAAGCAGGAGACCCGCATGCAGTATTTCGTCACCGGTGCCACCGGCTTCATCGGCAAGCGGCTCGTCAAGAAGCTGCTGGCCCGGCGCGGCAGCACGGTCCACTTCCTGATGCGCGAGGAGAGCGCGGCCAAGCTGCCCGACCTGCTGGCCTACTGGGGGGTGTCCAAGACCCGCGCCATTCCCGTCTACGGCGACCTGACGAGCAAGAAGCTGGGCGTCGCCAGCGACGTCATCAAGAGCCTGAAGGGCCAGATCGACCACCTCTACCACCTGGCGGCGGTCTACGACCTGGGCGCCGACGAGGAGGCGCAGGTGGCCGTCAACATCGAGGGCACGCGCAGCATGGTGGAGTTCGCGCAGGCCATCGACGCGGGCCATGTGCACCATGTGTCCTCCATCGCCGCCGCGGGCCTGTACGAAGGCGTGTTCCGCGAGGACATGTTCGACGAGGCCGAGAACCTCGACCACCCGTACTTCATGACCAAGCACGAGAGCGAGAAGATCGTGCGCAAGGAGTGCAAGCGGCCCTGGACGGTCTACCGCCCGGCGCTGGTGGTGGGCGATTCCACCACCGGCGAGATGGACAAGGTCGACGGCCCCTACTACTTCTTCAAGCTGATCCAGCGCATGCGCCAGATCCTGCCGCCGTGGATGCCCAGCATCGGGCTGGAGGGCGGCCGCATCAACATCGTGCCGGTGGACTTCGTCGTCGACGCGCTGGACCACATCTCGCACAAGGTCCACAAGGGCCAGGGCTGCTACCACCTGGTGGACCCCCAGGGCTACCGCGTGGGCGACGTGCTGGACATCTTCAGCAAGGCAGCGCATGCGCCCAAGATGAACCTGTTCATCAACGCGGCGCTGCTGGGCTTCATCCCCAAGAGCGTCAAGAAGGGTCTGATGGCGCTGGCGCCGGTGCGCCGCATCCGCAACGCCGTCATGAAGGACCTCGGCATCCCCGAGGACATGTTCACCTTCATCAACTACCCGACCCGCTTCGACTGCCGCGACACCGAGGCGGCGTTGAAGGGCAGCGGCATCGCCTGCCCCGACCTGAACGACTACGCCTGGCGGCTGTGGGACTACTGGGAACGCCACCTGGACCCGGCGCTGTTCATCGACCGCTCGCTGCGCGGCGCGACCGGCGGCAAGGTGGTGCTGGTGACGGGTGGCTCTTCGGGCATTGGCCTGGCCGCCGCCATCAAGTTCGCCGAGGCCGGCGCCATCACGCTGATCTGCGCCCGCGACCAGGGCAAGCTCGACGAGGCCGTCCAGGAGATCAAGGCCAAGGCCGGCAAGGACGCCCAGGTCCATGCCTTCGCCTGCGACATCGCCGACGAGGCCGGCTGCGCCGAGCTGATCCAGTGGTGCACCGAGCAGTTCGGCGGCGTGGACTTCCTCATCAACAACGCCGGCCGCTCCATCCGCCGCGCCATCGAGAGCAGCTACGACCGCTTCCACGATTTCCAGCGCACGATGGACCTGAACTACTTCGGCTGCCTGCGCGTCACCATGGGCCTGCTGCCCGGCATGGTGGCCAAGAAGCGCGGCCATGTGGTCAACATCAGCTCCATCGGCGTGCTGACCAATGCGCCGCGCTTCTCGGCCTATGTCGCCAGCAAGGCCGCGCTGGACGCCTGGACGCGCTGCGCCTCCAGCGAGTTCGCCGACACCGGCGTGACCTTCACCACCATCAACATGCCGCTGGTGCGCACGCCGATGATCGCGCCCACGGCGATCTACAAGAACGTGCCGACGCTGGCGCCCGAGGAGGCCGCCGACATGATTGCCGAGGCCTGCGTCGCCAAGCCGGTGCGCATCGCGACCAAGCTGGGCATCTCGGGCGAGCTGCTGCACGCCGCGGCGCCGCGCATCGCACAGATCGTCATGAACACCAGCTTCCGCATGTTCCCGGACAGCTCGGCCGCCAAGGGCGACAAGTCGGGCAAGTCGGGCCTGTCGCCCGAAGCGATTGCCATGCAGCAGATGATGCGCGGCATCCACTTCTGAACGGCGACACTCGACATCGGGCCCGGCTTCGGCCGGGCTTTTTGTTTCAAGGACCGAACCCATGCTGAGAGGACGACGCGTTGGCCTGCGCTACGTGACCGAGGACGACCTGCCGTGGCTCAAGCGCACGGTGGGCGACCCGCAGGTGCGCGGCCCCTATCTGGGCTCGCGCATGATGACGCCGCATGCGGTGGACCAGCGCTGGCGCGACAACGGCTTCGCCAGCGAGGATGCCGAGCGCCTGCTGATCTGCCACCTGATCGACGGCAGCGTCATCGGCGACGTGGTGCATTTCGCGGCGGCCCGCTACACGACGGCGCGCGAGATCGGCTGGACGCTGGCCGACGTCGCGATGCGCGGCCAGGGCCTGGCCAGCGAGGCGGCCGGACTGCTGGTCGACTACCTGTTCGACAACTGGCCGGTGAACCGGCTGTCCTGCGGCATGTCGGTGCACAACCATGCGTCGCGGCGGGTGGCCGAGAAATGCGGCTTCAGGCACGAGGGCATCCAGCGCGGCATCGTGTTCGTCGCGGGCGAGTACGTCGACTGCCATTCGCTGAGCCTGCTGCGCAGCGACTGGCTGGCCATGAAGGGGAGGGCCTGATGGCCGACAGGGAGTTCGATCTCATTGTGTTCGGCGCCACCGGCTTCACCGGCCGGCTGGTGGCGGAGTACCTGCACCTGAGCGGCGCCGAGGGCGCGCGCTGGGCGATCGCCGGGCGCAGCCTGGACCGGCTCGCCCAGGTGCGCGACGCGCTGCACCTGCCGCCTGCCGTCGCGCTGCTGCAGGCCGACGCGGGCGATGCCGCCGCGTTGGCGCGTCTGGTCAGGCGTACCCAGGTCGTCATCACGACCGTGGGGCCCTACCAGTTGCATGGTGAGCCGCTGGCCACAGCCTGCGCTGAGAACGGCACCGACTATGTGGACCTGTGCGGCGAGCCGCTGTGGATGGCCCGCATGATCGACAAGCTGACCCCGCTGGCGCGCAAGAGCGGCGCGCGCATCGTGTTCTCCTGCGGCTTCGACTCCATCCCCTTCGACCTCGGCGTGGTCTATCTGCAGGACCAGGCCCAGGCGCGCTTCGGCGCGCCGCTGGCCGAGGTGCGCGGCCGCGTGGCCCGGCTGAAGGGCACGTTCTCCGGCGGCACCTTCGCCAGCATGATGGAGACCATCGAGGCCGTGCGCCGCGAGCCGGCGTTGATCAAGCTGATGGCCAACCCCTTCGCGCTGGCCGGCGGCTTCAAGGGCCCGCGCCAGCCCGACGACCAGGGCGCCGCGTTCGACGACTGGGCCGATGCCTGGGCCGGCCCCTTCGTGATGGCCACCATCAACACCAAGAACATGCACCGCAGCAACGCGCTGCGCGGCCACCCCTGGGGGCGGGGTTTCGCCTACAGCGAGAAGCTGCTGACCGGCCGGCCGGGCCAGGGCGACAAGGGGCGCCGCAAGGCGCTCATGCTGGCGCGCTTCACCCGGCTGCAGAACCTGGCGCTGGGCTTCGGCCCCATGCGGGCGCTGCTGCGCCGCTTCGTGCTGACCCAGCCCGGCGACGGGCCCGACCAGGCTGCCCGCGAGGCCGGCCGCTACGAGGTCTGGTTCACCGGCAAGGCAGCTGGCGGGCAGACGCTTCGCGCGGTCGTCAAGGGCGACCGCGACCCCGGCTACGGCTCCACCTGCAAGCTCATCAGCGAGGCCGCGCTGTGCCTGCTGCGTGACGTGGGCCGCGACGCCACGCCCGGCGGCGTCTGGACGCCCGGCAGCGCCATGGGCCTGGCGCTAGTGCGGCGGCTGCAGGCGCGGGCCGGCTTGAGCTTCCAGATCGCCTGAGGCTGCGATGAGCGGGCTGCAATGGGACGACCTGCGCATCGTGCTGGCCATCGCCGAGCACGGCACGCTGTCGGCGGCGGCCGGGCCGCTGAACGTCAGCCACCCGACGCTGTCGCGGCGGCTGCAGCGCATCGAGCGGCGCCTGGGCACGCGGCTGTTCGACCGCCTGCCCACGGCGCTGCGCGCGACGGCGGCGGGCGAAGAGGCCGTGAGGCTGGCGCTGCAGCTGCGCGACGACGTGGCGGCACTGGAGCGGCGCATCGCCGGCCTGGACGTCGCCACCGACGGGCCGGTCCGGCTGACGGCGCCGGACGCCGTCGCCGAGTACCTGCTGCCCGGCATGCTGGCCTCGGTCTGCCAGGACCACCCGGGCCTGCAGCTTGACCTGCTGGTGTCCAACGAGGTGGTGTCGCTGGCCCAGCGCAAGGCGGACATCGCGCTGCGCATCACGGGCCGGCCCGACGAGTCGTTGAGCGGGCGCCAGGTGGGCGCGGTGGCCATGGCGGTGTATGCCGCCCGGGCGCTGGCCGCCGACGCGCCGGACGGCGCCGGGCTGCCCTGGGTGGGGTTCGACGCCGGCCTGGCCTGCAGCGGCCCGGGCGCCTGGGTGGCCCGTCATGTGGCCGCCGGCGACATCCGGCTGCGTGCCAACACCTTGCTGGGCGCGGCGCAGGCGGTGCGCGCCGGCCTGGGCTGCGGCCTGCTGCCCTGCTTCGTCGGCGCGGCGCTGCCCGACGTGGTGCGCCTCGGCCCGCCGCTGCCGGAGCTGGCCCAGCCGCTGTGGCTGCTGATGCACCCGGACGTGGCGCGGCT
>CAXDTK010000010.1:0-43998 GCA_963992225.1 uncultured Comamonadaceae bacterium
TCATGGCTCAATCCTCTCAGAGTGTTGAGCCTCCTCGAAACCCGGGGCGATTCATGGCCACCGGCGTCTCGTCGGCGTGCAGTACCGGCAGACGCAGCAGATCGGCCTTCATGGCGTCCACCAACGGCTGCAGGCGCACGCCGCACACGCCCACCCAGGCGGCCAGGGTCGAGCGCGGGATGGCCAGGCCGGCACGTTCGAAGATGGCCTCCTGGCGGTAGAGCGGCAGGTGGTCCGAATGCTTGGCGACCAGCACATGGGCGAGCAGGCCCGAAGTGGGCAAGCCCTTGTCGATGATCTCTGCAGGCACAGGTGCCTGAGTCAACGTGCAGCTTCGCGCAGGCCCATTTGCCGCGCACATGGCGCTCGACGGTGAAGCTGCCCGGCGTGTAGTCCAGCTTCTCGCTGACGTCCTCGCCGATGCGCTTCATCTGGCAGCCGCAGGGACACGTCGTGTCGCTCGGTTCGTGGTGTCGGTCCACACGCGGCAGATGAGCCGGCAGCGCGGCGCGCTTGGGCCGCTCGGGCGCGGGCTCGGTGGCCTTGCGCTTGGCGGCCATCAGCTCGGCCAGTTGCGCATCCAGCGCGGCGAGGTCAGCATCGACCGCCTCGTCGAAGAGCGCCTTCTGCTCGGCGTCGAGCTGCTCGCTCTTCTTGCCGAACTTCACGCGGCGCAGCTGCGCTATCTCGAAGGTCAGCTTCTCGATCCTGGCGTCGCGCCACTCGATCTCGTGGCGGTCATAGGCCCGGCACTCCAAGAGCGCCTGTACCTTGGCGCCGATGTGCCCGAGCCCCGCGACTTCCAGCGAGGCGATGTCTTCGGCACTGAGGGGTGCGGCGACTGCCATGACGACAGTGTGGGGCGAGCGCGAGTCACGCGCATCGGCGAGAGCACCGATTGCGTCACAGCAGGCGGATCGCTCCGTCATCCTCCACACGCTGCCACGGCAGGCCCAGCACCAGGGCCTGCAATTGAGGCTGCGTCAGCGGCATCTGCTCCAACGTGAGCTCGCGAGGCCAGACGAAGCGACCCTGGTGCAGTCGCCTCGCTGCCAGCCACACGCCGATGCCGTCATGCACGAGCACCTTCATCCGCGTGGCGCGCCGGTTGGCAAAGAGGTAGGCATGGTGCGGCTTGGCGCCGCCGAAGACCTGAACGACGCGGGCAATGGCTGTCTCCGTGCCGGCACGCATGTCTAGTGGCGCCGTAGCGAGCCACATCGCGTCGATGCGGATCAACGCAGCAGCTCGCGCATCCAGGCCGCGCACGCCTCTGCAGCGCTTGCTGGCCACGTCACCGCGATGACGGTCGAGCCGCGGCGGACCTCAATGCGGATGGGTTCACTGCTAGGTGCGGGCGGTGGGGCCGGTGCCGGTATCGGCAGCGCGATGAAGCCAACGGGCTTGTCGTTGACAGCCACTGCATCGGTAGGCGGCTGAGCCCCCTCATAGACCCAGCGCCGAAGAAGGTTGGCGTTGATGCCATGAGCCATCGCCACCGCGGCCATCGAGACGCCCGGCTGCTGCGAGGCTTGTACTGCCTGTGCCTTGAACTCTGCGCTGTGAACTCGCCGCCGGCGGCCTGGCGCTGCTTGGTCCATAGTGCGTACGTACCCATCAAGTCGTTGATGGATACGAGCATCCTAGGCGCGGCTCAGCGGATCAACATGACTTGCCAGGACGCTTACTGCGGGACCGCGTTGGCGCTGCCCCCAGGTAGGCGCCGGCGGCGCGGCCCCGGTTATTCCGGACCAGTTGCGCGGCCGATAGGCGCGCCCCGCACTCGGATCGTCGCCGGAGGCAAGGACTGTTTAGCGCCATGCAGCGTGATTTCGCCCGGTGGCGGCGGCCGGCAGCAACCGCTGCATAGCAGCCGGTCCAGGGATGCCGCCGACGTTGGTAGGCAAGTTCTCTGAATGGCGAGCGCCGTCAACCGCGCAACTCGCGTCGCAGGATCTTGCCCACCGGCGTCTTCGGCAGTTCCTCCCGGAACGCGATCACCTTCGGTTGCTTGTAGCCGGTCAGGTTCTTGCGACAGTAGGCGCGAACAGTGTCCTCGTCGAGCGCGGCGTTCTTCCGCACGATGACCAGTTTGACTGCTTCGCCAGAATGCGGATCTGGGACACCGACCACCGCACACTCCGCGACGCCGGCAAGTTGGGAAACGACGTCCTCAATCTCGTTCGGATAGACGTTGAAGCCCGAGACAAGCACCATGTCCTTCTTTCGATCGACGATGCGGAATTGACCTTGATGGTTCATGACGCCAATGTCACCGGTGCGGAAATAGCCGTCACGCGTCATGACCTTGACCGTCTCGTCATCCCGCTGCCAATAACCTGCCATCACTTGCGGGCCCTTGATCGCGATCTCGCCGGGCTGGTCGATAGCGACTTCGCTCCCTTCGTCATCGATGCATTTCATCCATGTGGAAGGCAGCGGAACGCCTATGGAGCCGGTGTAGGACGTGCTCGTGACCGGATTGCAGCTGGCGGTGGGAGATGTCTCCGACAGCCCGTAGCCTTCGCAGATAGGGCACCCTGTCAGCTCGAGCCACTTTGCGGCGACCGAACTCTGAACGGCCATGCCACCACCGACCGAGACCTTGAGATGTGACCAATCCACCTGGTTGAAGCTGGGGTGATTGGCCAGCGCGTTGAACAACGTATTGACGGCGGGCAGGCTGTGAAACCGGTGGCGTGCCAGTTCATTGATGACTGCCGGCAGGTCGCGCGGATTGGGGATCAGGATGAGCTTCGCTCCGGTCCGGAGCGACAGCATCATGCCGACCGTGAAGGCGAAGATGTGATACAGCGGCAACGCGCAGACCGACGCGGGCTGTTCATCGACAGGTATGGCCTCCATCACCGGTTGATACCAGGCCTCAGACTGCATGACGTTCGCCACGATGTTCCGGTGAAGCAGTACCGCGCCCTTGGATACACCGGTGGTGCCACCCGTGTACTGGAGGACGGCAATGTCTGCATCGGCCGTCTTTGGCTTCACCAGCGATGTGCGACGCCCTTGTCGGACGGCTTCGTTGAAACGGACTGCACCAGGCAGTTCGAATGACGGGACCATGCCCTTGGCGTGTCGCACGACCGCATTGACGACACGGCCTTTGATAGCGCCCAGCATGTCCCCCATGCTCGCCAGCACGACGTGGCGCACGCCCGTGCGGGTCAGGCATTGCTGCAACGTGTTGGCGAAGTTCTCCAGGATCACGATCGCCTTGGCGCCGGAGTCCTGCAGCTGATGTTCCAACTCGCGCGCGGTGTAGAGCGGATTGACGTTCACGACGATCAGTCCTGCTCGCATCGCGGCCATGACCGCCACCGGGTACTGCGGCACGTTCGGCATCATCAGCGCAATGCGGTCGCCGCGCACCAGGCCAAGCCGCTGCAGGTAGCCCCCGAAGGCCACGCTTTCGGCATCAACCTGCGCGAACGTGAACTCGCGTCCCATGAAGCTGTAAGCCACGCGGTCAGCGAACTTGCGCAGGCTGTCGTCGATCATCTCTACCAGCGACGGCATGGCATGCAAGTCGATGTCGGCTGGGACGCCCGGCGGGTAGCTCGCCAGCCAAGGGCGCTGCATCAGCGCTGATTCGTTTGTCATCATGTCTTCTCGAGGGCTGACGTCGGGAGGGTTTCAGGACTGAACCTGCATGCCCGAGCCGTGAGGGGATGTGCTGTTGGTGCCGTGAGCCAGGCCCATGCGCGGGAGGCGCGGGATCCAAAGGCACAGAACGAGTGCAGCGACGATGGAGAAGGCAAACATTGCGATGAACAGCGGCCGGGCGTCATCGCCGATGAGGGCAGGCGTCAGAAAGGCAAATCCCGCGGCGCCGAACCGGCAGACCGAGATGGCGATTCCCTGAGAGGTGCTTCTGACCATGGTTGGCATCACCTCTTGTGCCATCACCTTGAAGAGTCCCTCGCCGGCGAACATCGCACCGAACACGAAGAAGACGACCATGGCGACGAAGGTTTCATAGCTCAGCCCGAGAAACACCGGGATGCCGAAACCGACTATCGAAGACAGGGCCCCTGCCTGCGCCCAGCGCTGCCGATTCGGTCCGTCCACGATCTTCATGAAGATCGCGAAGAACAGCAGACCGAGCGGCACGGCCATCAGGTTCAGGCGCGCATGCGCTTCGACGGGCAGGCCCATGACCTGCTTCCAAATCAACGGGCCAAACTGGCCAAAGGTGTTTGCCGGTAGATTCCAGAAGGTGACGAAGAGCGTCAGGGCCGCCATGGAGGCAAGCATCGGCGGCCGGAACAACTCCCGCACGACGTGCCAGTGAACGGCCTCCTCGTCCGTTGCGGTCGGCCCCTGAGCCTCGTCGCGCGCTCGCAACCAGACCTTGGACTCCGGGATGCCAGACCGCCAGATGAGAACCACGGCACCCACCACCACCAGATGGACAAAGATGATGCGACCACCTGGTGCGCCGAGCTTGGCAAACAAGGCAGAGATCACGCCCGTTGAGACGATGCCGAGGATCCAAAGCAGGTTTGCGATGGACACCATGCGCCCGCGCAGGTGAGCGGGCGCCGCCTCGGCGGCCAGGGTCAGCGACACCGGGAGATCGGCGCCGATTGCCAGGCCGGTGAGCGCGATGCCGGCATACAGCATCGCGTGGTTGCTGGCAGCGCCCAGCAGCGTGCAGCCGACGATGAAGGTGACAAGGCTGAGACGGAAGATGGTTCTTCGGCCGTAGCGGTCGCCGAGGCTCCCGCCAACCAGGGCACCCAGTGCGAACAAGCCGGTCAGCAGGCCAGACATCACCCCGATGTCCGACTTGCTGAGGCCCAGCTCGGTGGCGTATAGCACCAATGCCGTGGCCACGCCCGTAAGCGCTCCAGCGTCCAGATAGGAGGCCATGCCACAAAGCAGCGCGGTCTTCCAAGGCGATGCGCCAGGGGCAGCAGAGTTTGACGAGAGATGGTTAGCCATGGCTTGTCAGCGGTGAGCTGTCCTTAACCGAGTGCGACGAGGTCCTTGGCGACGTTTTCGATGGCCTCTTCAGAGATCAGCCCGCCCGCGTACTTCGCGACCGCTGGCAAAGTCAGCCCCCTTGCCATGCCGATGCTTGGATGTGTGGAGATGCCTGGGATGTGCTTCTCGAGGACTGCCTTGGCGGCGTCGCTGGCCAGCAGGTCGCCGATGGTGCTTTGAAGGTTGAAGCTCATGGTGTGGTTCCGTGAAGGGGTTAAGAGAGGTGTTGCTTCTGCAGCGTGTGCAGCAGGGTTTGGGAAGGTTGTCGCGGACTGCACCGTTGGGCTGTCGTGTGGCTCGCTAGTGGTCCGGACAAAGC
The DNA here is from genome assembly GCA_963992225.1 of uncultured Comamonadaceae bacterium. Classification (GTDB taxonomy): domain Bacteria; phylum Pseudomonadota; class Gammaproteobacteria; order Burkholderiales; family Burkholderiaceae_C; genus Pelomonas. The sequence goes on from CAXDTK010000010.1 coordinate 5,324, forward strand.
TGGCGACGATCTGGTCCGGCGACCGGTGCAAGGCTCCCAGTTGGTAGCCGCTTGCACAGACCAGATCCACCGTGGCGCAGTCGCCTTCGATGACAGCGTCGAACCCGTCAGGCGTCCGTTCCAGGTTGACCTCCAGATTGCGCTGGCCGACCGGAACAGATCCCCGTGCGAACTCCAGGTCCACGATGTCGGGACTGACGCGCACCCTGGCGAATCCCGGCGCTGCCGGTGAAACGCCGAGTACGTGCCTCGAGAGGAAAAAGGTGGGAGATGCCGAGAAACCGTGGCACAGGCTCGCCCACGGCGTCATGGCTTCCCACAGCGTGTTTGAACCGGCGTCGATCATCGGACCGAAGCGCCGTCGGATGTTGGCGAGCGCGACGTCCCGCAAGCCGTGGCGTGCCAGGGCCTCGCCCACAAAGTGGCCATAAAAAGTGTTGGCCATCACCACCTGCGCTTCGGTGTTCATTGGGAGAGCAAACGGCACGACCGGCGGTGCTTGTGTTGCAGCTTCGCGTTTGGCGTCCATCGCCCAGGAAAAGGCGCGGCTGATGTGTTCCGCGGAGACGTCGCCCCAAAGCGTGATCGCTGCAACGCCGTGCTGTGACACGCGGCGATCCTGCGCGCCGGTGACGGGATCCACCATGTCGACCCAGGTGCCGCGGCTCTCGTCCCAGTGGCTTTGGTCAAGGTAGCTGATGATCCGCGCCGCCATGTCGTCATAGCGCTGAGCGGCACGATCGGAGCCGACCGCGCGACCGATGATGGCGGCGGCGCGGTAGGCGCCGGCGAGTTGAGCATTCAAGGCAAGCGCCTGGCCATGCCGGCCGAGTGCCGCCCAGTCCATGAAGTGCCAGTACGGCATGTCGACGACCAGGCCATGGGGGCCGGACACCCGCTCAAACCAGCCGAGTGCCTTCTGGATCGAGGGCCAGATCTCATCGATGGTGGCGAGGTCTGCGGTCAACGTCCAGTGGTCGGCGGCGCACAGGATCCATTGCAAGGTCCAGTCCGGGATCAACCTTGCGTTGTGCCCATGGTCTCCCGGCGCAAACATCTGCGTAAGACCGTCCGCGCGCTGGCTCTCCGCGACCTGGATCAGAAACTTTGCGGTCAGTGGCGCCGCGCTGTCACCGAAGGCCGCCCAGGCTGCGGCGTTCTCGACAGTCACGTCACCCAGCCATTGCCGCTGCTCGCGGCTTGGGCAGTCCACCCAGGCGTCATGCATGCATTGCTTGACCGTATAGGCACCCACGCGCCACAGCGTGGTGAGCATGGCATCCGAGCACTCAAAGCTCCCGCGCTCTTCCACTGGATAGTGAGTCTCGACGGCCCCAAGCCTGCGTATCTTCAACCCTGCCTCGGCGTTGCGCACGACGACGTGCATGTAGCGAATGGCGCAGAGTTCGAAGCGTTGAAACTCCTGAGCGCCGGGACGTGCCAAATATCGGCAAAGGTGCGCGTCGTTGCCCAGGAAGGCGCGGCGCTCGATCCGGGCGTCGGCCTTGACCCCGGACCGCTCCCACTCGCCAGGCAGGCGTTCGGCGCAGGCAATCTCGACGACCTCGCCTCCATTGGCTTCGATCTCGAAGGCCGGGTAGCCGCTGAAGATGCGGCCGAAGTCGAGCGTGAAAGCAGTGTCGGCGCCATCAAACGTTCGAACGACAGTAGTCGCCGCGTCGATGCGCAGCAGCTCTTCAACGTTGGCGGTCGACATGGCGGCCGCCTCCTGCAGGCGTTCGTCATACAGGCGCCGATGAATGGGCAGGTCGGGTTGCGGCACCTGCGCCTTGATCCAGCGAACGCCTTGAGCGCGAATAAAGTTCTCGGCCAGCGGCGCGATGCCTCGCGGAATCAACACCGGGAACGGCGTGACCTCCATGCCACCGTACATCGCGTCAGGGCCGCCGCCACCAGCCTTCAGCACGTTTGCCGCATCCCAGCCGCTGTCGTCGAAGTCAAGATCTGCCCAGTTCGCGGACAGAAGGTTGGCATCGAAGGACTCCAAGAAGCCCAAGCTGTCATTGGTGCGCGGAACGTCCTGCTCCCAGGCGGCGGTCTGCGTACAGCGCCAGGCCTGGCCTGTGTTGACGACAGGACCGTCAACCCAGAGTCCGCCCTCACCAAACACCGAGCGCCACATGCCGCGAGCGCCTTCGTAGAACGCAGTGTCCACACCATACGTATGCACGAGCACCGCCACGACATTGCGACCACGCTTGAGCTGCGGCGCGATGTCATAGGTATCGAACCGCTGGGCCAGCGGGCTGCATCTCACGGGACCACGGCCAACGAGTGATCCGTTGACGTAGAGCAAGTAGCGGCCATCGACGGTGATGCGGGTTGGGGCATCTGACGGGGTATTCGCCAAATCGATCGTCGTGCGGAAGAGGAACCAGCGATTCATGCCGTCATGGCGTTCGGCGGGCTCTTTCATCGCCGAGACAAAGTCCTTGGCGATCTGCTGACGCGGCGTCCAAATGAAGGGGGCTCGAAGCTTGGGCATGTAGTGGCTCTTTGGAGGCTTCGGGTTAGGCGTGGGTTGGGGTGATTACGCGGGCCTGCAGCCACCGCAGCAGCGCCTGCGTCACCGCGTCTCGGTCGCTGTCGTTCAGCAAGTCGTGCCTGCCCTTGTCTACAAGGTGCAAAGTTTTGTCGGCCGACGAAATCGCTTCGAAAAGGCGCCGGCTGTCGGCGACGGGGATGGAAGCGTCGTCGGTCCCGTGCATGACGAGCGTCGGCGTACGCCATGCCGAGAGCCGTGGCGTCGCCTGCTGCGCGGCTTCGAGGGCCGTCGCCGCAACCATATTGGTCGTCGCCCAACCTTTGTAGACCAGCGGGTCGGCCACGATCTGCGCCAGCAAGTCAGGACACCGAGACAGCGTGTCAGGGGGAGCTGCCTTGACGGGGGCTTTGGATCCGGGCGCCGCAGCGGCAAGCAGGTTGACCAGCCAGCGGCTGACTGGGCCGAAACCAGAAGGCTGAGGAGCGCTGATGACGATGGCCCCGGCCAGCCCATCGGGCTCCTGCGCCACGCTGCACGACGTGACGAATCCGCCGAGCGAGTGACCCATCAGGAAAACTGGAAGGCCGCTTGACCGCAGTTCCCGCCGCGCGATCAGGTGGTCATCCACGGCGGCGCGAACGTCGGTGACACCGCGCCGTCCAGGCGAGCGTCCGTGACCCCACATGTCAAACGCGGCGACGCTGATGCCGATGGTCAGCAATCGAGAAATCAATCCGTTGCATAGGTTCAGAAAGAGTCCGGTGTGCGCGCCGAAACCATGCTGTAGCAGCAACACTGCCTTGGGTTGCGGAGCGCTCCATGCGTACCCCTGCACGCCGGTGCCGATGTCCCATGGCCGGCAGGGGACCGAAACGCCGCCTGGCGTGATGTCGGACAGGTCCGCGACCAAGTTGACGGCCCAACCTGGCTGAGAGGTGTTCCGGCGCCCTGGGCTCCGGCCCTCGCTCAGACGCATGTGCGGGCCCCCAGGCTGACCGGTGCACTGACTGCAAGGTCGAATCCTCTGGACTCAACGCCAAGCCAGATGGCGATCAACGAGATCGCGCAGCGGGAGGGGGGATCCAGGGAAGCAGGAGTGCGTGATGCGACGGCGAACATGAAACGGTCCAAAGGTGCTGCCGCCACGTTATCGGACGCCCCGTCCAAGTCGCGAGCGGACATGTACGCAATGAGCTGGCGTGAAAGACACGCCTAGCGTCTCAGTCAGCGAGCTGTTTTACTAGGGTTTGCGCGAGTCTTCACGGGCCGACCGGGGACGAGCTGGCACGTCGGCACAGCTGGACCTGCTCTTCAGCCCTTCCGGAGATGGGACGGCGGGTCATCGCGATGCTGTAGCGGCGCGGATTAGCACCCCTTATCCGGCTCATTAGGCAGGCGGCGTTGTAAGCGGGCGCCCCTCTTCCTAGAGTCCGTCGCAACGTGAGGCATCGATGCCCGACCCCTCCTCAGCTCGCCACTCTTCTAGGTCCCATGTCTACGAACAAGCCCTTTCCCGTCTGGGATGACCAGCACGCTGCAACGCTGAACGAGCCCGAGCTGCTGCTCTACCGCTCCAACCTGCTGGGTTCCGATCTGCGCATCACGAACTACGGTGGCGGCAACACGTCGGCCAAGATTTGGCAGAAAGATCCGCTAACCCAACAGGAGGTGGAAGTCCTGTGGGTCAAGGGATCCGGCGGCGACGTCGGCTCGATGAAGCTCGACGGCTTCTCTACCCTCTACATGGAGAAGCTGCGCGCCCTGAAGTCTCTGTACCGTGGCCTTGCCCACGAGGATGAGATGGTCGCCTACCTGCCTCACTGCACCTTCAACTTGAACGGTCGCGCGGCGTCCATCGACACACCGCTGCACTCGTCACTGCCCTACGCGCACGTGGACCACATGCATCCGGATGCCGTCATCGCAATTGCTGCGATGGAGAACTCGGAGGCCATCACCCGGGAAGTCTTCGGTGGGACCGTTGGTTGGATGCCTTGGTTGCGGCCCGGCTACGAGTTGGGTCAACAACTGGCAGCCTACAACGAGGCGAACCCGGGCCTGCGTGGCATTGTGCTTGGGGGGCACGGCTTGTTCAGTTGGGGCGACGGCGCGAAAGCCTGCTACGAGAACACCGTTTCCCTGATCGCGCGCGCGCAGACATGGCTGGAAGAAACTCGAACAGCACGCAACGCGAAGGTGTTCGGTGGAGCCCGGTTCGACGCGCTTCCCGCGACGGAGTCCACGACGGTGTTGGCCCGCGTGCTGCCTGTCCTGCGAGGGCTGGCCGCTGCTGGCTCGCCCAAACTGCTTCATCTGAACACCTCTGCGGAGGTGATGGCGTTCGTCAACTCGCATGATCTGGCGCCGCTGGCCGCCCTGGGAACTTCCTGCCCGGACCACTTCCTCCGCACAAAGATTCAGCCGCTGATCGTGCCGGAGTCGATCTACAGCTTGGCGGGCGACGCTCTTCGCACTCAACTGAGTGATCTGATCGCTCGCTACCGCGACGACTACACGGCCTACTACGAGCGTTGCAAGCGAAGCACCAGCCCCGCGCTCCGCGATCCGAACCCGGTTGTGATCTTGCTGCCTCGGATCGGCATGGTGACCCTTGCCAAGGACAAGGCCACGGCACGCATCGCAGGTGAGTTCTATGTCAACGCCATCAACGTGATGCGGGAGGCGAACGCCATTGACCGCTATGTGGGCCTGCCCGAGCAGGAGGCTTTCGACATCGAGTACTGGTTGCTCGAGGAAGCCAAGTTGCAACGCAGCCCCAAGCCCAAGCCGATGGTTGGCAAGGTCGCGCTGGTCACGGGCGGAGCCGGTGGCATCGGTCAGGCGATCGCGAGGCGCATCCTGGCCGACGGCGGGTGCGTCGTGCTGGCGGATATCGACCAAGAGGCGCTGTTCGCCGCGACTGAAGGGCTGGCCAAGGCGTACGGCAACGACCATGTGCGCGGCATGCGCTGCGATGTCACTGATGAGGCCAGCGTCGTGGCCTGTTTCGAGCGGGCCGCCATTGAGTTCGGTGGCGTGGACATCTTGGTCAACAACGCAGGCATCGCATCGGCCGCACCGATCGAGGACACCAGCCTGGCGCTGTGGAACAGGAACCAGAACATCCTGGCAACCGGCTACTTCCTGGTCGGACGCGAAGCCTTCAAGACGATGAAGGCACAGGGTACAGGTGGCTCCATCATCATGGTGGCCAGCAAGAACGGCATGGTCGCTAGCAACCAGGCGATGGCGTACTGCGCAGCAAAGGCTGCAGAGATCCAGCTGAGCCGGAACTTTGCGCTCGAAGGTGCCCCCCTCGGGATTCGCTCAAACGTCGTCAACCCAGATGCGGTCATCCGCGGCTCGAAGATCTGGACGGGGAAATGGAGCGAGGAGCGTGCCGCTGCCAACAAGGTCGAAGCGCATGACCTGGAAGCGTTCTATCGAGACCGGTCCATGCTCAAGCGCAGCGTCTTTCCGGAGGACATCGCGGAGGCTTCGTACTTCTTCGCGGCCGAGCACCTCTCCGCCAAGAGCACCGGCAACATCTTGAACGTGGATGCCGGCAACCTCGCTGCGTTCACTCGCTGACCGGGAGCCAACATGACGCACCCGATCCACTCAGACTTCATCGCCGCAGGCAATGCCAAGCTGCATCGTCACCTTGGTCTTGACTACGAGCATCTCGGCGAACAGCTGGCTCGACGCAGTATTGATATCGAGCGCGTGGCTGAACACGTCGGAGCCTTTGGCGTTGCATTGCCCAGTTGGGGTGTAGGCACTGGCGGCACACGGTTCGCAAGGTTCGCCGGCGGGGGCGAGCCTCGCCACGTTTTCGACAAGCTTCAAGACTGTGCCGTCGTCCACCAACTGACCCGCGCAACACCGACGATTTCCCTGCACATCCCCTGGGACAAGTGCAAGGACTGGTCGGAGCTGCGGGAGACGGCGGCCGCCTTCGGGCTCGGTTTCGACGCCATCAACTCGAACACCTTTTCCGATCAGGATTGGCAGGCTCACAGCTACAAGTTCGGCAGCCTTGCGCACACGGACTCAGCGACACGCCAACAGGCAATTGACCACAACATCGAATGCATTTCCATCGGCCAGACGCTGGGCAGCAAGGCGCTGACAGTTTGGGTCGGAGATGGAAGCAACTTCCCGGGGCAGCAGCATTTCCGCCGCGCCTTCGACCGCTACCTGAACAGCGCTGGTCAGATCTATGCGGCGCTACCAGCCGACTGGCGAATGATGCTCGAGCACAAGATCTGCGAGCCCGCGTTCTACAGCACGGTGATCCAGGACTGGGGTAGCAGCTTGATGGCGGCGCAGGCTTTGGGACCCCAGGCCCAATGCCTTGTCGATCTGGGACATCACGCCCCCAATGTGAACATCGAGCTGATCGTCGCGCGGCTGATTGCCGCCCAGCGGCTGGCGGGGTTCCATTTCAATGACAGCAAGTATGGCGATGACGACCTGGATGCTGGCAGCGTGTCGCCCTATCGGCTGTTCCTGATCTTCAACGAACTCGTCGCAGCAGCGGATGAGAGCGTGAGTGGGTTCTCGCCTGCGTACATGCTCGATCAAAGTCACAACGTCACCGATCCCATCGAGAGCTTGATGACAAGTGCTGAGCAGGTGCAGCGCAGCTACGCCCAGGCTTTGCTGGTTGACCGGGAGGCCCTTGAGGAAGCGCAGGAAGCGAACGATGCGCTGGCAGCTTCCCAACTGCTGAAAGCGGCGTTCCAAACGGACGTCTCGCCCATCTTGCGGCACCTGCGAGCCAAGGCGGGGACAGCCATCGATCCGGTGGCGGTCTACCGTGCGAGCGGCTACCGGGGGCGCATGGCTGAGGCGCGCCCCTCCGCGCAGCGCGTGGGAGGCGGGATTGTCTGAACGTGCAGTCGACGCCAAGCACGAGAAGTACACCGCTGTCGTCGACATCGGCAAGACGAGCAGCCGGCTGCTGCTTGTCAACGACGACGGCGATGTATGCCGGGAGTTCTCACAACCCAGTTCGTCGAGCCTCAGCGAACTGGGGTATGAGGCACTCAACAGTGCGGCCTGTGAGGCTTGGCTGCGGTCAGCCCTGATCGGGCTGGGCGAGAAGGCTCGCGGACTGCAACGGGTCATCGTGACCACGCACGGTGCCGCAGTCGCGGCGCTAAGGGACGGTGCTCTTGCGATGCCGATCCCGGACTATGAATCGGAAGTTTTCGACGACAGATCGCCACACATCTCACAGGAGGTTGACTGCTTCTCTGCAACGCTCAGCCCAGTGTTGCCCCGGGGTTTGAACATGGGCCTGCAGCTCGACTGGCTCAACCGACATGCTCGCAAGACCTTTGCACCAGTCGACACATTGATGCCCTACGCCCAGTATTGGGCTTGGTGGCTCAGCGGCATCAAGTCGAGTGAAGTTTCGTCCCTGGGATGCCACACGTTGTTGTGGAATCCGGACCGGCGGAACTTCTCGTCCTGGGCGATGACCAAAGGTTGGGCCGCACGCTTCGCGCCGGTGCGTCGTGCGTGGGAGGTACTGGGGCTGATTCGACCGGCGCTGGCAGATTCGCTGGGGCTACCGCGTAACGTACAGATTCACGTAGGGGTGCACGACAGCAACGCCTGCCTGGCGCGTTACCTGCGCGAATGGCCACGCATGACGCTGGTTTCAAGTGGCACCTGGACGGTCATCCTTTCGCCAGGTGCGATGAGTCGCACCTTGCGATCGCAGCTCGATCAGCTTGGCAATGTCTCCGTTCGCGGTGAGACCGTCCCAACTGCACGCTTCATGGGCGGGCGCGAGATGACGCGGCTATGTGCTGGTGCTGATCCTTCGATCGCAGACCCCGAACGCATTGCAGGTCTGCTGGGGCGTGGACTACGGATCCGACCATGCTTCGAAGAGCAGGGCGGGGCCTTTGCAGGACACGCCGGTGAGATCCGCCTGGACGGCAGGATGCTTTCGGTGGAGGAATGGCAGCGCGATGTGGACCCGGTCTCCCGCGCCACCGCGGCATCGCTGTACGTGGCGCAGATGACCGCGTGGACGATTCGCGAGCTTGGTGGATTGGGGCCTGTTGTGGTCGATGGCCCGCTGGCACGCAACCGGGCGTCGCTGGTTGCGCTTGCCGCTTTGCTGCGCGACGTTGAGCTCTACGTGAGCCGCGACCCGCTCGAAGGCACGGCGCGCGGTGCCTGGATGCTCACGCGGTGGACGTCGCCTCTGTCCTTCAGCCCCGCCGTCGAGCGAATCCGCTGCGATGGCGCGTTGGCAACGGCGATCACTGCAGACTGGTCTCGCTGGACTTCTGATTTGCCGGTGTTGGACACGACCAGCGTGGGTGGCGCGATCGCGGCCCGCTGACGGTCGGGCACGGTGGCCTGTGACAACGAACAGGCTGCATAACGCGCACCCTCTGCGAGAACGAACTCACGGAAGGCCTGGCGAATCGCGGGCACCGCCTGCTCGCGCCGTGTCAATACACACCAGTCCAGCCACTTGGGCATGCCTTCAACGTCAAGCACGCTCAATTTTCCTGACTCAAGCTCGTGCTGGAAGACGTGGGCGGACAGGAACGCGATGCCTCCGCTTGCCATGACGGCTTGCTTGACGGTCTCGTTGCCATCGAGCTCCAGGTCGACGTTCACCTGCAAGCCCTGCGTCTGCAGCAGGTGCTCAAAGAACTGGCGCGTGGACGATCCGTCTTCTCTGAAGATGAAAGGCTCGCCGCGGAGGTCTTGCCATGTGAGGCCGCGTCGGCCCGCGAGCGGGTGGTCGGCACTGGCCACCAGGCAGTGTGGATTGCGCGCGAACGTCTCGGCCTCGACTTCGGTCTGAGCTGAAGGGTAGCCGGCGAGGATCAGATCGATCTTGTGTTCTGCCAGCATTGACAGCAACTGGTCACGCTTGGCCACGGTGATGCGAACCCGGACACCAGGGAAGCGAACCTTGAAGGCGGAGATGATGGACGGCGCGAAGTAGTGGGCGGGCGACACGACGCCCAGGTGAAGCTGGCCTCGGAACTCGCCTTCCAGGCTGGAGAGCGCATCGGCGGCCACGTTGAGTTGGGCAAGGACGACGCGGGTGTGGCGGAGCAGCTCGCGTCCTGCGTCGGTCAGCCTGATCGGGCGCGCCTGCGTATCGAAGAGCTTGGCGCCAGCTTCTTGCTCTAGCGAGTGAATCTGCTGGGACGCTGCCGACTGCGTCAGGCCCATCAGTTCGGCGCCCTTGGAGAAGCTGCTCGCCGAGGCCACGGCCTCGAAGATTCGAAGCCCGCGCAGGGTCACGTCACGCATTTGTCTCGCTCCTGGTCGGACAGCGCGTACGCTTTGACCGAAACCCTCGGTCGTGGCGGCGCTGCTGTCGCTTGTCGGAATCAGTGCGCGCCGACCTTTTCAGATCCTGCGCGCCTTGTTATGGAGCCGGATCATGCGAGCTTGGGGCCCTCCGATCTTGACCTATTCCGACGACCTGCTTGACAATATGCGCCAACCAAAAGAAAGGTCGTGAGTGGGAAAACCTCTCTACACACGCACCATCCCGGAGACATTCGCGCAGCTGCTCTACGAGTATTTGGACGCTCGGGGCGTGGACGCCAAATCCGTGCTGGGTCAATCCCGGCCGTTGCCTCAGGCCCATTTGTTGGGAGGGGTGAATATCGATCGTTGGGTCGACATGGTCGAGCGGGCAGCTCGCCATCTCGATGACCCGCTCCTTGGTCTGCACCTCGGCCAAACCATCGCACCGCGGCACCTGGGCGTGATGGGTTATGTTCTGATGGCGTGCGAGACGGTGGGCGCAGGCATCGAACGCATGGGCCGCTATCAACGGCTTATTTCCGACGTGCACCCAATGACGCAGCGGACCGGCGACGGCTACGTCGAACTGGTCTGGAATGTGTCTGAACGGCGCCCGGGCATGCTTGCAGATACGGTTGGGATCACTGCAGCCGTCCAGTTCGGACGCAACCTGGCTGGGGCGCAGATGTCACCGGTGTTCATACAGTTCCCCTATGAAAAGCCGGCCAACACGCAGGCCTATCTGGACTACTTCAACTGTCCGCTGACCTTCGATCCTTCCCTGGACGAGACGATCATTCGCAACAGCACCGAGAACCTGGCCTTGCCCATCCAGAGCGCGGATGCGAGCTTGAGCGAAGTGATGGAGCGCCAGGCGGAACAGATGCTTGCGCTGCTGCCGCAAGAGGAACCGATCGTCGAGCAGGTGCGCCGCGCCGCGGCAAAGCTCTTGCATGACGGTGAGCCCGATATCGAAGCAGTGGCGGCGAAGCTTTGCCAGTCTTCGAGAACCATCCAGCGCCGCCTGACGAGGGCTGGCACAACCTTCCGAACAGAGCTTGCGTTGGTTCGCCGTCAGATGGCTGAGGGCTATTTGAGGGATCCGCGACTTGCCATCGCGGAAGTCGCCCAGTTGCTGGGCTACTCAGAGCACAGCGCCTTTACTCGAAGCTTCAAGCAGTGGACGGGGTTGTCGCCACAACAGTGGCGCGAGCAGGACAGGAGTGTTTCCCTGGCAGCCCGCTCGCGCATCGGCAGCTATTGAAAGCTCAGTGGTTCGGCCAGAAGGCCGTCTGCGACCCGACGGCCTGCCGAATCTCTATCCCGTCGCTCCACGTACCCATGGCGTTTTGGCTGATGCCGTTGCCACGCCAGTAGTCGTAGTCGCTGCCGTTGAATGTGTAGTTGAAGAGCGCAGTGACCCACTTGTAGCCGCCGAAGTAATCCAGCGCGTCGAGGTTCTTGGCGCTCGCGAGCGGCCAACCATGGTCCGCCACCAGGTTCTCGTCAGTGCAGTTGGGGTGCGCGTCTGAGTAAACGCCAATCCACTGCTTGTTGGACGCCGGAATCTGCGGGATCTGGTTCCAGGCGTCCGACGAAGTCTTCAAGGTGTTCGCATCGTCACCTTCTGCCATCAGCATCAGCACATTGGCATCAGCAGGAATGGTTGACGCATTTCGCATCGGAGTCGTCGTGCCGCCGCCGTTGTTTGCCTCGATCGTCGCGAGAGCTCTGGGGCGCGGAATGCCGTTGGCAAGGTAGTTCGCTGCGAGGTTGATCGCCGTCGCGCCACCCACCGAGTAGCCCGCAAGCCCAAACTTGATGCTGCCGTCCGCATGCCGGGCCGCCTGGGCCATCGTCGCCGGATTGGCCGCCAGGTAAGCGAGGCCCGCCTTGATCTGCCCCGCCGCACGGGATTCGAAGGTCGAAGGCAGCGTGAAGGTGCTCGGCTGGAACTGTGGCCAGACCACGATGTAGCCCTTGCGCGCCAAATGGATGACTTGGCCTATGTTCTGGTCCAGCGCGCCCGACGCGATGAAGGAATAGCCATGCAGGAAAGCGACGACGGGCAGCGGATTCGCTGGTAGTGGGGAGGGTTGAAAGATGTAGTTGGTCGCGCCCTCGGATGTGAAAGCAGTCCTGGTGTAGCCCGTGTTGGCGTAGTTGCTTCCATGCGGCCCGGAGTTGGGCTGCGTCGGGCCGGTGATCGAGCATGCCGCGTGTGTAGCGGCACTGATGAGCAGCAAACCCGCTCCGACCATCGATGCCGCAGTAGCGCGGACGGAGGGCTTTGCGCCCAGCTTGTTGCCATGGTGTTCCATGTATGTCTCCTGCAGCGGTCAAGACGCCGCTGTGGCCGACGATTGTTCTGACGCCACCGGAGCGCGGGATTAGAAATTCATTGAGAAATAAGTAGCGCGCCTGATACGCGCGAAGGCCTCTGCGGTTCAAGGCATTGCTCCGGAGCGCATGCGGGGGGCGGCCCACACAGGGCGGGCGTCTGAACCGCCGGGCTAGGTGAAATTACTCCAGTCGGCGTGGCTTTTCGCGTGCCGGCCGGGCCACTGCACGCAGCTCCCAGAGGTGAAAACCCATGGGCCTCGCTTCCCACGCTAGTGGATGCAAACAGGCAAAGAAAAACCCGGCGCATGGCCGGGTTTGATTTGTTGGCGCCTTCCCCGCACAACCGGAAGGACGACAACGTTCGGGCTCAACGCACCTTGCCGGACTTCCAGGCGTTCAGCAGCGTGTCGTACGCGATCGTTTCGCCTTTGGGCTTCTCATTGGCAAGCTTCTTCCAAGGGGCACCCTTGTCTGACAGCCACTTGTTCGGGTCCTCCTTCTTGTTGAGCTTCGGTGCGCAGCGGGCCATGCCTGCACGCTCCAACCGGCTCATCACCTGGTCCATCTCCTCGGCGAGGTTGTCCATGGCGGCTTGCGGCGTCTTTTCACCCGTCACGGCGACGGCCACGTTCTTCCACCAGAGCTGGGCGAGCTTCGGGTAGTCCGGCACGTTGGTGCCCGTGGGCGTCCATGCGACGCGTGCAGGGCTCCGATAGAACTCAACCAGTCCGCCCAGCTTCGGTGCCAGGTCTGTCATCGCGCCGCTGCGGATATCGGATTCACGGATGGGTGTCAGGCCCACGATCGTCTTCTTCAGCGAAACGGTCTTGGCGGTCACGAACTGCGCGTAAAGCCAGGCGGCAGCCGTCTTGTTGGCGTCATGGGCTTCGAAGAATGTCCATGAGCCCACGTCCTGGTAACCGTTCTGCATGCCCTGCTTCCAGTACGGACCGTTGGGGCCAGGGGCCATGCGCCATTTCGGCGTGCCGTCCGCGTTGACCACCGGCAAGCCGGGCTTGGTCATGTCGGCGGTGAAGGCGGTGTACCAGAAGATCTGCTGAGCGATCTGGCCTTGAGCGGGCACGGGCCCGGCTTCGCCGAAGGTCATGCCGGTGGCTTCCTTCGGGGCGTACTTCTTCATCCAGTCGACGTACTTGGTCAGTGCGTAGACGGCTGCGGGTGAATTGGTCGCCCCGCCACGCGACACGCTGGCGCCGAGCGGCGTGCAGCCGTCCGCCGACGCGCGGATGCCCCATTCGTCCACCGGCTTGCCGTTCGGAATGCCGATGTCGGCCGTGCCCGCCATGGACAGCCAGGCGTCGGTAAAGCGCCAGCCGAGCGACGGGTCCTTCTTGCCGTAGTCCATGTGGCCGTAGATGGGCTTGCCATCGATGGTCTTCACATCATTGGAGAAGAAGTCGGCGATGTCTTCGTAAGCGCTCCAGTTGAGCGGAACACCCAAGTCGTAGCCGTACTTGGCCTTGAATTTATCCTTCAGGTCCGGCCGGGCAAACAGGTCGGCGCGGAACCAGTACAGGTTGGCAAACTGTTGGTCGGGAAGCTGGTAGAGCTTCTTGTCGGGACCGGTGGTGAAGCTGGTGCCGATGAAGTCGTTGAGGTCGAGACCCGGGTTGGTCCACTCCTTGCCCTTGCCGGCCATGTAGTCCGTCAAGTTCATGATCTTGCCGTAACGGTAGTGGGTGCCGATCAGGTCGGAGTCGGAAATCCAGCCGTCGTAGATCGACTTGCCCGACTGCATGGACGTCTGCAGCTTCTCAACGACGTCGCCCTCCTGGATCAAGTCATGCTTGACCTTGATGCCCGTGATCTCCTCGAAGGCCTTGGCGAGCGTCTTGGATTCGTACTCGTGCGTGGTGATCGTCTCCGACACCACGGAAATCTCCTTCACACCTTTCGCCTGCAGCTTCTTGGCGGCCTCAATGAACCACTTCAACTCGGCCGCCTGCTGCTGCTTGTTCAGCGTGGACGGCTGGAACTCGGTGTCGATCCACTTCTTGGCTTCGGCCTCACCGGCCCATGCGCTCTGTCCCACGGCCAGAGCAGCAGCGGCCAAGGCCACGGCATTCAAGCGCAATTTCATGTTCTGTCTCCTGATATTGCTTCCCGTTGCTTGCACTGGCGCGCCGGTTGGGAAGGGATGGCCGGCCGCCTTCTAGAAGAACCGCGTGGCTTCAGCCCTTGCGCATGATCAGCGCGAGCAGCGCCATGGACATCACGAAGCTGATCCAGATGGAGGGCTCGTTCTCAAGGCCGAACCAGGTGACCATCTTTTCACTCAGGGCCACGAAGGACAGATTCACGTAGGCCGCTGCCAGCAGGCCGATGAAAAGCCGGTCGCCGCGCGTCGTGTCCAACGGCAGCCAGCCACGGCGGCTGGTGGTGGGTGACTTCAGCTCCCACACCGTCATGCCGATCAACATCAGAACGATGCTGCTGAAGAACACTGCCACTGGCAGCGTCCATGCCATCCAATCAAACATGTTTGTCTCCTTTCTTGATGGCGAAGCGCTAGACGCGACCCATCGCGAAACCCTTCGCGATGTAGTGCCTGACGAACCAGATGACGATCGCGCCGGGCACGATGGTCAGCACACCCGCCGCTGCAAGCACGCCCCAGTCCATGCCCGACGCACTGACCGTGCGCGTCATCGTCGCGACAATGGGCTTGGCGTTCACGCTCGTGAGCGTGCGCGCCATCAGCAGTTCGACCCAGCTGAACATGAAGCAGAAGAACGCCGCCACGCCCACGCCGGCCTTGATGAGCGGGACGAAGATCGTCAGGAAGAAGCGGGGGAAGGAGTAGCCGTCGATATACGCCGTCTCGTCGATCTCGCGCGGGATGCCGCTCATGAAGCCTTCCAGGATCCAGACCGCCAGCGGTACGTTAAACAGCAGATGCGCGAGCGCCACGGCGATGTGCGTGTCCATCATCCCCAGCGTGGTGTAGAGCTGGAAGAAGGGCAGGAGGAAAACTGCCGGCGGCGTCATCCGGTTGGTCAACAGCCAGAAGAAGACGTGCTTGTCACCGAGGAAGCTGTAGCGGCTGAACGCATAGGCAGCCGGCAGGGCCACCAGCAGCGAGATCACCGTGTTGATGGCCACGTAGATCAACGAGTTGATGTAGCCGGAGTACCAACTCTCGTCGGTGAAGATGGTCTTGTAATGTTCCCAAGTGAAGTGCTGCGGGAACATGCTGAACGTCGACAGGATCTCGGTGTTCGTCTTGAACGACATGTTGACCATCCAGTACACCGGCAGGATGGCGAACAGCATGTAGACGAACAGGAAGATCGAACGCTTCTTGAAGCGGCGCTCATCCATGGGATGCTCCTTCAGAGCTGGAGGTGCCGACGCGCTGCATCCAGTTGTAGAGGATGAAGCAGAGCAGCAGGATGATGAGGAAGTAGATCAACGAGAAGGCCGCTGCCGGGCCCAGGTCGAACTGGCCCACGGCCTTCTGTGTCAGGTATTGCGACAGGAAGGTCGTGGCATTGCCCGGGCCACCACCGGTCAGCACGAAGGGCTCGGTGTAGATCATGAAGCTGTCCATGAAGCGCAGCAGCACGGCGATCATCAGCACGCCACGCAGCTTGGGCAGCTGGATGAAGCGGAAGACCGAGAGCTTGCTGGCGCCGTCAATGCGCGCGGCTTGGTAGTACGCGTCGGGGATGGCGCGCAGGCCGGCGAAGCAGAGCAGGGCGACGAGCGGCGTCCAATGCCACACATCCATCACCAGCACCGTCAACCAGGCGTCGGTCGCATTCCCCGTGTAGCTGTAGTCAATGCCGAGCTTGGCCAGCGCTGCGCCCATCAGGCCGATGTCGGTGCGGCCGTAGATCTGCCAGATGGTGCCGACCACGTTCCACGGAATGAGCAGCGAGATGGCCACGAGCACCAGCACCGCGGAAGACTTCCAACCCTGGGCTGGCATCGACAGCGCGAGGCAGATGCCCAGTGGAATCTCCACGAGCAGTACCGAGAAGGAGAACCCCACCTGGCGCAGCAGTGCGCTCTGCAGATCCTCGTCGCGCAGCACTGCCTTGAACCACTCGGTGCCGACGAACACGCGGCGCTCCGGCGAGATGATGTCCTGCACCGAGTAGTTGACGACCGTCATCAGCGGCAGGATGGCTGAAAACGCCACGCAGAGGATGACTGGCAGGATCAGGAACCAGGCTTTCTGATTGACCGGCTTCATGCCATCAACTCCTCGTTCTTGTAGTAGCAGGTGTGACTGCCCTTCACGCTGAACCATGCGGTCTCGCCGACTGCGGCCGGCGTGATGTCGGGGCTCAGGCGTGCGCGTATCAGGCTGTCGCCGGACCTGGCGGTGACGAGCCAGTAGGTGCCGACGTCCTGGCGCTGGGTCACGACGGTCTGCAGCGCGCCGGCGGCATGTGGCTCGGCAAGCGTCACGTACTCCGGCCGCACGCCGAGTTGCGTAGCGCCAGCCGGTGCGCCCGGCAAGACGTCTGCCGGCAGGAAGTTCATGCCGGGCGAGCCGATGAAATGCCCCACGAAGGTGTGCTGAGGACGTTCGAAGAGTTCGCCCGCCGAGCCGATCTGCACCGCCCGGCCACGCGTCATGACCACCACCTCTTCGGCAAAGGTGAGGGCTTCGACCTGATCGTGCGTCACGTAGATCAGCGTGAGCTTCAGCTCGTGATGGATCTGCTTGAGCTTGCGGCGCAGCTGCCACTTGAGGTGCGGGTCGATCACCGTGAGGGGCTCGTCGAATAGCACGGCGCTCACGTCCTCGCGCACCAGGCCGCGGCCCAGCGAGATCTTCTGCTTGGCGTCGGCTGCGAGGCCGGCGGCGCGGGTGTCCAGCTGGCCGCTCATCTCCAGCATCTCGGCAATCACGCCGACACGCTGCTTGATCTTCTCTCGCGGGACGCCTCGGTTCTTCAAAGGGAAGGCCAGGTTCTCGGCCACCGTCATCGTGTCGTAGATGACGGGAAACTGGAACACCTGGGCGATGTTGCGCTGCTGTGGGGTCTGCCGGGTCACATCTCTGCCGTTGAACTGCACCGTGCCGTGCGACGGTGTGACCAGGCCGGAAATGATGTTGAGCAGCGTGGTCTTGCCGCAGCCCGACGGACCGAGCAGCGCATACGCGCCGCCGTCCCTGAAGACCATTTTCAGCGGCAGCAGCGCGTAGTCTTCATCCTTCTGCGGGTTCGAGCGGTAGGCATGAGCCAAGTCGAGTTCGATGCGGGCCATCAGGACACCTCCTTGCTGGGTGCGACCAGCAGAGTGCCGTCGGCGTCGAACACGTACACCTGGGCGGGATTCAGATAGAGCGTGAGGCTCGCGCCCAGCTCGAAGAAGTGCACACCGGTCAACTGCGCGACAAGCTCCCCCACGGGTGTGTCCACGTGGACGAAGGTGTCGGAGCCCGAGATCTCCGCCAACTCCACCTTGCCGGGGAGGGGCACATCGCCAGGGCGGCTTTGCTGGCGCAATGCGCTGGCGCGAACGCCGATGGTGAGCGCAGCACTCCGGGTGGCGGGCAGGGGCACCGTGATCTGCACACCCGCCGGAAGGTTGACTCCCAATGTGGCGGCATTGCCGGCGATGAGGTTCATCGGCGGGTCACTGAAGGCTCGTGCGACGCGGATCGACTGAGGCCTGTGAAACACCTCGGCCGTGGGGCCGTACTGGAGCACCTCTCCGGCGTCCATCACGGCGGTGTAGCCGCCGAGGAGCAACGCCTCGGTGGGTTCGGTGGTGGCATAGACCACGGTGGAGTCGCCGACGGCGAAGAGTTGCGTCAGCTCGTCACGCAGTTCCTCGCGCAGCTTGTAATCCAGATTGACAAGGGGCTCGTCGAGCAACATCAAGGGCGCGGCCTTGGCAAGCGCGCGGGCCAGTGCGACACGCTGTTGCTGGCCGCCCGAAAGCTCCGCCGGCAGGCGGGTGAGGAACTGCTCGATGTGCAGCTTGGCGGCCAGTTCCTGTACACGGCCGGCGATGTTCTTCTCGCGCCGCAGCTTCAGCGGCGACGCAATGTTGTCGTACACGCTCATCGACGGATAGTTGATGAACTGCTGGTAGACCATGGCGACGTTGCGGTCGCGCACGGGCATGCCGGTCACGTCTTTGCGGTCCACGTAAAGCTGCCCATGTGAGGGCGTATCTAAGCCCGCCATCAAGCGCATTAGCGTCGTCTTGCCTGCCTGTGTGGCGCCCAGCAGAACTGTGACGGCGCCCGGCACAAGCTTCAGGTTCAGCGGGTAGAGATGGGTCTCGGGGCCCACCACCTTGTCGACCCGCTCCAGGGTTAACTCCATGTCGTCGTCCTCACGTTGTCTCCGATGTTTGTCGTTTGAGTTGTCGTTCCGCTCGGCCAGCGCTCAGCCCACCAACGGGCGACGTCCTGGCGTTGCGCTTCGGTCAGATGCAGACCGAGCTTGGTGCGACGCCACAGCACGTCGTCGGCCGTGCGCGCCCACTCGTGGTCATGCAGATAGACGAGTTCGCACTCGTACAGGCCGGGTGCGATTGCTTCACCAAGCCCTGTTTGACCTAGAACCTTGTCGATGCGAGCGCCATAGCAACGGGCCAGTCGATGCCGGAGTGTGGCCGGCAGCTCTGGATGGCGCTCCCCTAGCTTCTCTTCGAAGCGGACGAAGTCATCGTCCGGTCGCGTGGCCGCGCCAATCCAAGCGCTCAGGTCGCCGCCGGGCAGATAGGTGCCTGCCGTCCAGGCTGCGCTTTTCACACCCAGCCGTTTGCACAGTCCGTCTGCAGCGTCTTCGGCGAGCTTGCGGAAGGTCGTGATCTTGCCGCCCCACACGGTCAGCAATGGTGCGCCGTCGGTGTCGAGCTCAAGCAGGTAGTCGCGCGTCACGGCTGACGGATCCTCGGCGTCATCCTCGATCAGCGGGCGGACCCCAGAGTAGCTCCAGACCACGTCGCTCGGCACCACCGGCTTGACCATGTAGCGGCTCGCCTGTTCGCAGAGGTAGCGGATTTCGCTGTCATCGATCTTTGCCTGGCCGACGACGCCCTTGTGCTCGACGTCGGTGGTGCCGATGAGCGTGTAGTCGCGCTCGTAGGGAATGATGAAGATCACGCGCTTGTCGGCGCCTTGGAGCGCATAGGCATGATCGTGATCGAAGAGCTTCGGCACCACGATGTGGCTGCCCTTGACCAGGCGCAACGGTTTGATCTTCGAAGCGTGGACGTGGTCTTTGAGAAATTGGGCTGCCCACGGCCCCGCAGCGTTGACGAGGGCCCGTGCACGTACAACCCGCGACTCGCCCGCGCCGCTCTGGAGCCTGACCTGCCAATGGCTGCCGTCGCGCTTTGCATCGATGCATCGCCAGCCAGGCATCACATGGGCACCCCGCTCGGCTGCATCTATGGCGTTGAGCACCACGAGTCGCGCGTCGTCCGTCCATCCGTCGGAATACAGGAAGGCACGGGAGTAGCGGGGGTTCAACGGCGCGCCCAAGGCATGTGCGCGCAGATGGATGGTGCGTGAGCCAGGCAGGAACTCGCGACGCGCAAGGTGGTCGTACAGGAACAGGCCGATCCGCATCATCCAAACAGGACGCATGCTGGGGTCGTGGGGCACCACCAGTCGCAGCGGCCGCATGATGTGCGGCGCGCTGCGCAGCAGAACCTCGCGCTCGGCCAGTGCTTTTCTCACCAGCAGGAAGTCGTAGTACTCCAGGTAGCGGATGCCGCCGTGGACCATCTTGGTCGATGCCGACGAGGTATGGGCTGCCAGGTCGTCCTTCTCACAGAGCACCACGGACACGCCGCGCCCGGCCAGATCACGCGCAATGCCGACGCCATTGATACCGCCGCCCACGATGAGCACGTCGCACTCTTCAGCTGACCGTGGATGGACGGAAGATGCGGCGGTTTGTGCCGCACCCGCTAGGGAGTCTTTCAAGCTGTCTCCGATCTGTATGGCTCGCCACACGCGCCAAGCACCGCCGAGGCCAGGCGTGACTTGTGAAGCGCGATCTTCAACAAAGCGCACTTCTATGAGTTCGCTTTTGTTCGAATTGGTTCGTAGCTTTTCTTTTTATCGCACAAACGAACAGAGTGCAAGAGCGAATCCACCGCTAGGGAACAACTGGGCGTCCCGTTACGCTTGCCTCCCAAACTTGAACATTGCTGCGCGCGCATGATCCCCAACCCTCGACAAGCTCTCCTCATCCAGGAGGTACGCAATCGCGGCGCCGCCTCCGTGGAGGCGTTGGCTGAGCAATTCAACGTGACGCTGCAAACCGTCCGGCGGGATGTGAAGCAACTAGCGGCGGCCGGATTGCTTGCGCGCTTCCACGGGGGGGTGCGTGTCCCGACTTCGACGACCGAGAACATTGCGTACAGACAGCGCCAACAGCTCAACGAACAAAGCAAGCAGAGGATCGCCCGGGCGATCGCCGCTGTCGTGCCGGAGGACTGCTCCCTCATCATCAATATCGGCACCACGGCTGAGGCGGTAGCGCACGAACTGATGAATCACAAAGGGCTGCGGGTCATCACCAACAACCTCAATGTCGCGGCCATATTGAGCGACAACCCTGACTGCGAGGTCATCGTGGCGGGTGGCGTCGTGAGATCGCGGGACCGCGGCATCGTTGGCGAAGCGACGGTCGACTTCATCAGCCAGTTCAAGGTGGACATCGGTTTGATCGGCATTTCCGGCATCGAGGACGACGGCACCTTGCGCGACTTCGACTACCGGGAGGTCAAGGTCGCCCGCGCAATCATTGAGCATTCACGGCAGGTGTGGCTGGCGGCAGATCATTCGAAATTCAATCGCCCGGCAATGGTCAAACTGGCCAGGCTCGATGAGGTCGACATGCTGTTCACCGATCAGGCACCGCCGGAACCGTTTCCCACTTTGCTTTCCGAAGCGGGAGTGCAATTGGAGGTTGCATCGGCCTGATGCGCCTCCGGGTATGGCGCCCCTGGGTAGTCCGGAATGCGTCGACCCACTGCCCGTGAACAGGTTCGGGAGCAATCCGCAGATCACGCGGGAAGCGTCGTCGGGCCCTTTGAGGGGGCGCGCCAAGCAAGGCTGCATCGTTTCGGTTGATGATCTGCGAAAGCTGAAGCGAACAAAAGAAGTGACAACTCGATCAGAAATGATGTTGAATTCGCAGCCTTAACTGATCCGATGGCTTGTCGACCCCGGCGCGTGACACGTCGGCGGTAGGTGTTTTGGCCTGGACAAACCGGGTAGTGCCAAGGGTTGCTTGCGCCGAAACATGAGCGTGCTGCGAGCGCGCATCGACGGTAGCTACTCGCACCTTCTTCAACGGCGATGGCGGTAATGGGATGCGCTCTGCCGAGCGTCAAAACGTAGACACAGCGGGGTTCGCAATGGATGAATTGCTGGCACGACGCCGATGCACTGGTGGGACGGAGCACGATCCACTCGAATGTCTTGTTGGCGCCAGCAAGGCAATGACGCTCTTGAAGGAGCGGATCCGCCGGATCGCCGCCCTTCGTCTGCCGGTGCTCCTGGCGGGTGAAAGCGGCTCGGGAAAGGAGTTGGTCGCGCGAGCGATACATCAGCTCAGCGCCAGGCGCGCGGGACCTTACGTCGCCGTGAATGCTGCTGCGGTTCCTGCCGGCCTGGTGGAGAGTGAGTTCTTCGGGCACGAACCAGGGGCGTTCACCGGTGCCGACAGACGGGGGCGTATTGGCCGCCTTGAACGTGCAAACGGCGGGTCGCTGTTCCTGGACGAGATCGGTGACATGCCGCTCGAGGTTCAGGCGAAGCTGCTGCGAGTTCTGGAGGATGGACGCATTGAACGCCTTGGGGGAACGCGACAGATTGAAACCGACTTCCGGCTCATCTGCGCGAGCCACCGAGATGTGGTCGGGATGCAGAAAGACGGCAAGTTCCGACACGACCTCTACTATCGAATCAGTGCCGTCACTCTCCAATTGCCGCCGCTGAGAGAGCGGCTGGAAGACATCCCAGCGCTCGTCCAGGTCGCGATGAGCCGGTTCGTTGAGCACCACGGCGGTCCGCCGCCGCAAGTCCAACCCGCGACCATCGAGTACCTCGGGAAGCTCGATTGGCCCGGCAACGTGAGGCAGCTCATACATCGCGTCGAGCAGGCGCTGGTCTTCAGCGACGGCCAGATGCTGCGTCCCAGTGATTTCGCGTCATGCGGCGACGGCAGCGTGCGCGCTGATCAGCGGCGCGGAAGCCTGGCAGAGATCGAAGGTGAAGCGATCCGTACAGCCATGGAGCGCCTTGGCGGCAATAAGAAGAAGGTCGCCGAAGCGCTGGGGATCTCTCGCAGCTATTTGTACAAGTGCCTCTCCATTCAGTCGACGTCTCGAAGCGCGGGCCGACGCCAGCTCGACGCCGCGCGTCCGGGTTGCATCGCCAGGGAGACCCTGGGGAACTAGGCGACCCGCCGAACGCGTATCTCTGCCTACAACTGCCGCTCGACGAACTCGCTGAGCAACTCGACATCACCTATTGAAGAACTCATGACGTATCTGCTTGCGCTCGACCAAGGGACTTCCAGCTCGCGGAGCATCGTGTTCGATGCCGGAGGCCAAATCGTGGCCATGGCGCAGCGCGAGATCCGTCAAATCTTTCCGAACCCGGGGTGGGTAGAACACGATCCGACGGAAATCTGGGAAAGCCAGCTTGCCACTGCGCGCGAAGCCTTGGCCAAGGCCAGGATCGCCGCGAAGGACATCGCTGCCCTGGGCATCACCAATCAGCGCGAGACCACCGTCGTGTGGAACCGCAAGACCGGTGAGCCGATCCACAACGCGATCGTCTGGCAGGACCGGCGCGCAGAGCCGACCTGTCTGGCGTTGCGCGAGCGCGGGCACGCGGCTTTCGTGCAGGCGCGAACGGGCCTCATCATCGATGCCTACTTCTCCGGCAGCAAACTGAAGTGGATCCTCGACCACGTCGACGGCGCCCGCGCGGCAGCCGCGCGCGACGAACTGGCATTCGGGACCGTAGATAGCTGGTTGGTTTGGAAGCTCACAGGCGGGCGGGTGCATGCGACTGACGTGAGCAACGCCTCTCGGACGATGCTCTTCGACGTGCGCCGCAATGCCTGGGATGAGCAACTGCTGGAGCTGTTGGAAGTTCCTTGCGGGGTGCTGCCAACCGTGCATCCGTCAGCCTACATCTACGGTGAGACGGACCCTTCCGTGTTCGGCGCGCCAGTGAAGATTGGCGGCATCGCGGGTGACCAGCAGAGCGCGTTGTTCGGGCAGGCTTGCTTCAAGGCGGGGCTGGCGAAGAATACCTATGGCACGGGCTGCTTCATGCTCATGCACACCGGTGCCGCCTTTCAACCGTCACAGAATGGCTTGATCACCACCAGCGCGGCACAGCCCAGCGCTACACCCGAGTACGCCCTCGAGGGCAGCGTGTTCATCGGTGGCGCAGTGGTGCAGTGGCTGCGCGATGGCCTGCGCGCCATTCACGCCAGTGGCATGGTGCAGTCCTTGGCGGAGAGCGTCCCCGATTCGGGTGGTGTGGTCTTCGTGCCTGCGTTTGCCGGGCTGGGCGCTCCG
The DNA here is from genome assembly GCA_963992225.1 of uncultured Comamonadaceae bacterium. Lineage (GTDB taxonomy): Bacteria > Pseudomonadota > Gammaproteobacteria > Burkholderiales > Burkholderiaceae_C > Pelomonas. The sequence continues at coordinate 29,025 of CAXDTK010000010.1, forward strand.
TACTGGAAACCCGATGCCCGCGGGGCCATCCTGGGGCTGTCGCGCGGCACGACCGTGGCTCACATCGCCCGTGCTGCGCTTGAGAGCATCGCGTTCCAAAGTGCCGCCTTGCTGCAGGCCATGGCGCGCGACGCCCAAACTGCCGGCAGTGTGGCGGTCTCCGAACTTCGGGTGGATGGAGGCGCTTGTGTGAACGATCTGCTAATGCAGTTCCAGGCTGACCTGCTAGGTATACCTGTCGTGCGACCCCGAGTGATCGAGACCACGTCGCTGGGAGCTGCATACCTCGCAGGGCTTTCAACGGGCCTCTACAAAAGCCTGGATGAGCTATCGGCGCAATGGCAGGTCGAGCGTCGCTTCTATCCGACGCTGCCGCGCGAACGAGCGCAGGAGCTGATGGTCAGTTGGGAGCGCGCGGTTCGTCAGACAGCCACCGAGTAGCACGACGATCTCCTTGCCAACCGAGTTGTCCTGCGCATGAACCGGCGGCATTGAGATGCCGTGGGTGACGGTGCCGGCAGAAGATCGGCATGGCGGATAACGCGGCTCCGCTGCCGATGGATTGAGTGGTCTCGAGGCTCAAGAGCTTGCACTGAGAAAGCGACGAATCCTTCCGCTGGGATGCGCGACCAAGCACGGCGCAGCTAGCGGTTGACAAGCCGGGCTTGATGCGCATGCGGATCGCGCATCGGTCCGTCGATAGGCCTGTCTGGCGCTTCCCGCCCTGACGGTGCGCGGCGTTGCGCCTGTCTCATTGCCGCCTGCCATTTCCACCGAGGCACGTGGTGCCATGTGACCGCCACTGAATAGGCAGCACTGCAGGGCTACTGCGCGCGCACTCCGAGTGGATCGCCGTGTCGGCGTCGCGGACAACGTGTCGTCGCGGCGGGCATCAAGGCGCACTCATGGCGTTCGCAAGCCCTTGATCTGCATCGACTCTGAAGTTGGCCCTGAGTTTGCAAATCAACGTGTGCTCGAGCGCGATGTGCAGCGCGCTCCGAGCCCCAGTAATCAAGCAACTCGGAGACAAAATGAATCTTGCATTTCGATCGACAGGCATCGCAACTCTGCTCGTCCTCTCGGCAGCGGCAGGCGCTCAAGCGCAATCAACGGTCAGTGTTTCTGGCAAGCTGCAGTTGTCGTACGCGCGCGGCAACAGTGGCACATCGCCTCTGTACGGCGGAGGCGCTTTCAACGGCTCGACTATCAACAGCGAGACGTCGCAACTGAACGTCGCGGGCAAAGAAGACCTAGGCGATGGGCTGTACGCGTCCTTCGACCTGCAGCACTTCTTCATGGCCGACACCGGGGTTCCAGCCTACTTTGCGAGCAAGGCCTTTTGGGACGGCCGCAGCATTGTTCGCTTTGGCAAGGCCGGAGTTGGCGAGGTCTACCTAGGGCATGACTACGCACCTCTTGCTCACACTGGATTCAGTGCCGACCCATGGGGTTGGGACGGCTCTGCCATGCAGGTTGGTGGGCTGCAGTGGGCGAACTACGCGACTACCAACGGCATCCGGACCTCCAACACACTCGGATTCAAAACCGCATCGTTCGCTGGGGGCTTCGTCGGTCAGCTTGCCTTCAGCGCAGGCGAGGGCACGGCCGGCCGAGGCGCGGGTGGCAGCGTCACATTCACGAACGAGCCGTTTTGGGCCGCCATTGCCTACGACGAGCATGCGAACGTTGGCGGCAAGAAGGATCACCTTTGGATGATTGCCGCTGCGTACGACCTCGGCGTGATCCGCCCGGTACTTTACGTCTCGCAATCGTCGGTTGCTGGGGTCACATACAACGGAGCAGGTATAGCGGTCACGGCGCCCGCCGGCACAGGAATCCTGAAGGCGGCCATTGCGCGTCTGGATGACGGTGAAACCGCGATCGCCGGTAAGCAGAACGTCATGAAGTTTTCTATAGCGTATGAATACCCGTTTAGCAAGAGAACTGCTGCGTTCGGTGGATTCGCGACTTCGAAGATGGATGGACTGGGCCGCACCTCGGTAGGGGAAGTTGGTTTGCGACACAACTTCTGACGCAGGACGTCGCCGCGGCTGGTTTGGTTCTTCCTTGGAAGTACCTCCGGACCGTGGCGGCGCAAGGCCGAGCCAATCTCAGACTTATCTGAGTCCATGCCTCGGCGATGCCACGGCTATGTTCTGCGGCTTCGCGAGGCGACTGGCCGCTCGCTGGTGGATGTAAAGAAGCCATGATGTTCAGCCGCTTGCCTGGCTGCGGAGCCGCTGGATCAGGTGAACGCAGTGCTGTGGCAGCAGCGCAGCGTCGAATACGCTGCCTCCACCCTGCAGGTTTACAGGCAGGCGACGCTGGCCCTTGAAGAGGCGGTTCGGTCATGTGACCGCAAGAAGAACCGTCTCAAGGGATGTGTCCCAGTTGCCATGGAGCAGCTCAAGCTCCGCCCAGCTGAACTATCACGTATGAAGGCTGCTGTGATCCTAGATTTGGACGAGACCCAAAGACGGTGTGAAGGCAGGTCGACCTTGATCCAGAGCAGGTTGTCTTCCTCGATACCCAGGTGCCGCAGGCCAACGAGGTTGGGTCGCTTGGGATGGCCGATCACGACCACGGAACGGCCTCCGCTGACCAGGGCTCGCAGGCACGGTCCGATGAGGCGCCATTCCAGCAGGGATGGCTGAGGCTGAAGGACCTCGATCAGGCAGCCGGTTGGCCAGCCACCGTCGACGAGTTCAGCGTCGAGGGTGGGGAAGCCTGTAGCGACGAAGCCGGCACGGCCGCCGCCCAGTTGGTCACCGCGCCAAACAGTGTCGATCAGCTCAGGCGGTAGGTCGCTCGCAAGCGGAACGGCGTTCTGTGCAGGCGCCACCAAGTCGACCGCGCCCGACGCCACGGGAGGGGCACTGGACGGCTCTGGCGCGGAGGTCAGAATGAACTTCGTTTGGGTGGGCGCAAGCATGCTGGGACTGGTGGATAAGACTGTGTATGTATACAGTACGTCATCCCAGCTCACATCGGCCACCCGTGATCACCGTGGCGACAACAATTCCCCAGAATCATCTATTTGCATATTCATTCGCAGGAATGCAAAATGACTTCAAGCATGCAGGAGAGTCGATATGCCTGAAGTTCAAGCCCACAGACAGATCAAAGACTTGGGCACCGTTGATGCGGCCCGCAAGGTGCTGCGCGCCTTCTTCAACATTGCGAAGGCTTGGCAGCTCGCACCCGGCGAGCAGGAGGTGCTGCTAGGCGTGAGTCAGCCCACTTGCTATCGGTGGCGAAACGACCAAGTGGCCTCTGCTCTGCCCGGCGACACCCTGGAGCGGCTGGGCTACATCCTGAACATCTACGCCGCTCTGCAGATCCTGTTGCCCATCCAAGAGCGCGCTGACGCATGGGTTCGCCAGCCCAACACGGCGCCGCTGTTTGGGGGTGAACCTGCGCTCAAGCGCATGCTGGGCGGCAGGGTGGGCGACCTGAAGGTCGTCGCTGACTACCTCGACGCGATGCGAGGCGGCGAGTTCTCATGAGCGACCTGAAGGCGGTCGATCCGCCTTGGAACCCCTGCTACCGGCTGATCCCGAGCCGCTTCCCGCCCATCTCGGTCTTCGAGAAGGTGGCATCGGCAGAAGACTTCGACACGCTGTACGCCGTGCAGGCGCTGGTCAACCCGCGCATCCGACAAGAGGTCGGCGAGATCGACCTTGTCCCCGCGGCCGATCGGGTGTTCGGTGTTGGAAGCTCACCGGTCATGGCTGCGTTCTGCCACCTGAATCCGGAAGGCTCACGTTTCAGCGATGGCACCTGGGGGGTGTACTACGGTGCGCAGACTTTGGAGACCGCCGTGGCCGAGGTCAGTCACCACCGGTCCAAGTTCCTTGAAGCCACTTCGCAGCCGGCGATCGACGTCGACCTGCGCTGCTATGTCGCGACCGTCCAGGCGCCGCTTCTGGACGTGCGCGCTTTGGCCGACATCCATCATCCAGACAGCTACGCGGCCTCACGCGAGGTTGCAAAAACTCATCGGGCCCAGGGCACCGCTGGCCTGCTCTACCGCTCCGTTCGCGAACCTCAGCATGAGTGCGTCGCTGTCCTCAAGCCGCCTGCCATCCGCGTGCCGGTGACTCAAGGACCGCACGTGACGCTGTGCTGGGACGGCCGGCGCATCAAGGCGTGGTACCGCAAGTCCGACGTCCACGCGGTCTGACGAAGCAGAAGCAACGCCATGGCCGATCCGACCTCGCGCGTCCCAATAGGCCCGCCCGAGCGCTGTCCGTACTTCTTCCGGCGCGACGGCGGCTCGAAGCTGATGATTCCCCGCGGCCTCGAGAACGCCTTCGCCAACCCTCAATCCGATGAGGAGCGCGAGATCTGGGAGATGGTGCTTGCTCACCGTCGACTTCAGAGCTCTAAGTTCGAGGAAGAGCTGTTCACCCAGCGGGCGCGGCTCGTCGAAGCTGAGCGCAAGCTGCTGAAGAAGGAAACGAAGGGCGCCCTGGAAAGCCAGCGCATCGCGACCAACAAGATCGAACGGGCCCGCCAGAAAATCGCCGAGATGCACCGTACCGAAGACCACCCTTCGGACGCTCGCATCTTCCCCAAGAGCTACGTCCCTGTCATGGTGATGGAGAACGGCGAGTTGGTCATCAAGCCGATGCGCTACCAATGCCGCCCCGCGCGTGCGCCGGCCTTTTACGACGACAAGTTTCCGGGCACCTTCAACGCCCGGCGCGATAGCCTTCGGGAGTTCTGGCGTGGGGAGTTCGGACAGACCCACGGCTTGGTCGTCGCGCAGTCTTTCTACGAATGGGTGCCCACACACAAGGCCGAAGGCCGGGAGATGCATCCGGACGAGGAGCCTTCGACGACCGAGATCGTCTTCAACCCTCAAGCCGGCCAGGACATGCTGATCGCATGCGTGTACTCGGACTGGCAGCGCGAGGGCGAAGAAGATCTGCTGTCCTTCGCGTTCATCACCGACGACCCGCCACCAGAGGTCTTCGACGCGGGGCACGACCGATGCGTGATCCCGTTGCGTCCCGAGAACGTGATGACGTGGCTGACACCGCAGGGGCGAAGTCTCGAAGAGCTCGATCAGCTGCTTGAGGACCGCGAGCGGCCGTACTATCAGCACCAGTTGCTTGCGGCCTGAAGTCCGCTGGAGGGCAGTGAAGTGCATCCTTTCGCCCGACGCGCAAGACCGGCCCCCAGCCTGTATTCCGATTCCGAATCTCAAAGGCCGACGCGGACCATTGGTAACTGGACGACGGGGACTGGCTGATCGAGATCACCATGGTCGAAATCGGCGAGAAGGCCGAGTACCGGTGGACGCGCCTTTGAAGCGATCCCGATGCAAGTTGAAGAGCGCGGCGTTTTTTGAGTTGCCGTGCGTTGCTGAGGGCAAGCCTTGTCACCCGAACCAAGGGTCTCCCCTGATTGGGATGAACACCCCTGCCCCATATCTCGACTAACGCAGGGCTTGTGAGGCGGAACGGCAGTCGATCAAGAATGCACTATATATAGAGGTTGAATTGCAATCGACCACTGCCTATAGTGCTTTCGTCATGTTTTGCGAGTGCAGCCGAAAGCCTCATCGATGACCACAAAGCAGCAGTTCATCGACTTCCTGACGGAGATCGAGCCGAGCCCCAGCACGACGGCAACATGCAAGTCCGCGCACAACACGTTGCGCACCAGGCTCGCGGCACATCCGACGTACTGCCGCATCCACAGCTCCACCTTCCTGTCCGGCTCGTACGCCCGCGACACGGCGCTGCGCCCGCAGACGACAGACGGCAAGATGCGCCGACCCGACGTCGACATCATCGTCATCACCAACCACAGCTACTACGACTCGCCCAGCGAGGTGATCAAGACGCTGCGCAAGGCGGTCAAGGATCTCGGCTACGAGAACGTGGAGGCCAACCGCCGCTCGATCTGCGTCAGCCTGACCGGCGTCGAGATGGACGTGGTGCCGATCATTCCCGACCCCTTCCAGGCCGGCGCCTGGCTCATCGCCGACAAGAGCAGTGAGCAGTGGATCGCCACCAATCCGATGGGCCACAACGACTGGGCGACTGCAGTCAACAAGAAGGCCAACGGCAACTTCAAGCCGCTGGTGAAGATGGTGAAGTGGTGGCGCCGCACCAACCTGCCGTTCCTGCGCCGTCCCAAGGGCTTCATCCTGGAGACCGTGGTGGCGGAGCTGATGGACTACAAGGAAACCCGCTACGAAGAACTGTTCGCCAAGCTGCTGGAGCGCATCGTCAGCGAGTACGCCTGGTACGCGACGACGGGCGGCGTCCCGCATGTGGCCGACCCCAGCGTTAACGGCAACAACGTGTTCTCGCGCGTGAAGCGAGAGGAGTTCAAGCGCTTCTATGACCTGGCCGAGGAGCACGCCAAGCTGATCCGCCGCGCCCAAGCCCAGACCGACCCCGACAAGGCGCTGGCGATGTGGCAGCGCGTTTTTGGGGACTGCTTCCGCAAGCCGGCTGCCAGGGGCGGCCGGCTGCTACGTGATGCGTCAATGGCCGCGTCGGCCGCCGGCGGCATCACCTTCCCGTCGCAGGCGGTGGTGCCACCCAACAAGCCGGCCGGGTTTGCCTGATGCGCCTGCTGTTCGAGCGGACCTCGCGCATGCTCGAAGAGGCCCGGGGGCTGGATGCCCTCATGGCCGAAGTGGAATGGCTCAGCCATGTTGAGTGGGGCCTGACCGCCAGCGCCGATGTCAGGGTGAACTTCGACATCACCGTCCAGGACAAGGTCTACGAGGCAGAACTCGTCTACCCCAGCCTGTTCCCCGAGGCGCCCGCCTACGTACGCCCCCGCAACCCTGACCAGTCCTGGAGCGGCCACCAGTACAAGGCGGGAACCTTGTGCCTCGAGTGGGGGCCCGACAACTGGCATCCCGGCGTGACCGGTGCCGCGCTGGTACGCAACACCTTCTTGCTGATGGCGTACGAGGTCGTCGGACCTACGCTGGGCATGGAGGCGCCGTCGCGCCATGAGCTGACTACGGGCCAACGCCTGCGCGGCGTGATCAATCGGTTCCTGGTGACGCCTGAGCTGAAGGCAGCGATCGCCGCTGCCCCAGCGGACATGTCGCCCTTGACGGTTGCGACGAACGCGCGCCTTGGGGCCCTCGTGGCCATGGCCACCAAGGTCGGCGAAGCGTCCACGCCGAACCTCGCCGGCGTGCCGCCCGAGATTTCTGACCCGAACGTCCTCGGCTCGTGGTTGAGGGCTGGCTGGGTCATCAAGGTCGACGAGTGGGCCAGCCTTCCGAAGGACGCCACACCTGCCGCGGTGCACGACTTTCTCATGGCCAAGGGTTGCTGGCCCTACGTCGATGACGCGGACCGCGCCTGGTACTTGCTCCTCGCTGACGCCCAGGGCGGGCTGCGCCCGATGGCGCTTGTGCTCGGTGAAGCCGCCCGGGTCTACGAGTACGTGCTGCTGGACGCCGATGCAGACGTAGCGGCTCGTCAGCCCGAGCGGCATGCCCCGCTGGCGGGAAAGAAGGTCGCCATCGTGGGGCTGGGGTCGCTCGGCAGCAAGCTGGCGGTGTCGCTGGCCCGGTCCGGGGTGACAAAGTTCTACTTGGTGGACGACGACGTGCTGTTGCCCACTAACCTGGTGCGTCATCAGCTGGACTGGTGGTCAGTGGGTAACGACAAGGTCGAGGCGGTCAAGGCGGCCATCATGTTGGTGCGCCCGGACGCCGACGTCCAAAGCAAGAACTTCAGGTTCACCGGGCAGGAAAGCTCCTCGTACAACACCGCCGTTCTGGAGCAGATCGCCGCCTGCGACCTGGTCATCGACGCCACCGCCAGCCCGAAGGTCTTCTCGTCCATCGCGGCGATTTGCTCGCGCCGCCGCGTCGCGTGCATCTGGGGCGAGGTTTATGCCGGCGGCATCGGCGCGCAGATGGCCCGCAGCATCCCTGGGCACGACAGTGATCCTCTGGCCGTGCGCGCCGCAATCCACCAGTACCTCGCGGGCAAGCCCGAAGCGCCCTTCAAGCGGGCGCAGGCGTACGACGTCGAGGACGACCAACAGGTTTTCGTGGGTGGCGACGCCGAGGTTAGCCACCTCGCGGCGTCCATGACCCAGCTTGCCGTCGACGCGCTCGTGGGGGCTGGGCAGTACAAGTTCCCGGTGCCGGCCTACCTCATGGGCTACCAACTGGCGTGGATCTTCGAAGCGCCGTTCGATACCCACCCGATCGCCTGCCCGCACGTGGAGGCCGACGAGCCGGTGCTGGATGCTGCAGCGGCCAAGGAGGCGCTCGGCGAACTGGTCTCGAAGTTCACTAGCTAGTAGCCATGCTCACCGTGAGCCTGGCGCCGGACATCCAGCACACCCTTGTTCAAGCCCTGGGCGACGCCGGCACCAACGAGTGCGGCGGGGTCTTGATGGGCGAACACGTTGGCCACAACCACTTCGCCGTGCGTAAGCTGACCGTGCAGGGTGGTGGGCGGTTCGCCAGCTTCGTGCGCGGCACGCGGCAGGCCATCAGGGCCTTGGGCAGCTTCTTCAAACAATCGGGCCATGACTACGCCCGCTTCAACTACCTCGGAGAGTGGCACTCCCACCCGAGCTTCTCGGTGCAGCCCAGCGGCACCGACCACCGGTCCATGCTGGAGATCGTCACCAACCCTACAGTGGGGGCCAATTTCGTGGTGCTGCTCATCTTCCGCCTCGCCGATAAGGGTCAACTGGTTGGCAGCGCGCACACCTACCTCTCTGACGGCAGCTATGCCGCCTCCACTCTGGTCCTCGAAGGGCAAGCTTGAGCAAGACCTCCCTGTTGTTTGAAAAACAGTCGACCGGTGGCGTCGTGGCGCGCGGCGGCTTTGAATACCAAGATGCGTACCTGCTGCAGCACTTCCCGCGCTTTCTTTCCCAAAGCGCCTTCAGCCATGCCGTCAGCGAGCTGCTGGGCGACATCGAGATCCGCTACCACCGGCCGCAGGGCGGCACCTTCTGCGTCGCCTACGAGCTGAAGAAGAACCAGCTGACGTCGACCGAGTTCTGGTCGGAGATCACGCGTTTTGCGCAGCTGTACCAAGGCGCACCGCAGGAATACGTGCGCTTCGTCCTCGTCTGCAGCGACTTCGTCAGCACCGTGCAGCCACTGCTGCGGATGCTGGAGCGCTATCGCGGTACAGCTGCCGCGCTCAACAGCGACTCGGCGGTGCTGGCCGCTGGCGAAGCTGAGATCAACCAGACCATCGGCGACCTGGGGTGGACGGCGGCCACTGCGCGATTCGTGCGCGAGCGTGTCTGGTTCGAGACCTACGATGCATCGGGCGTCGACGGCGGCTTCGCCGCGGGCCTCACCGAGCATTTGCCCCAGATGAACGAGATGCGCGGCAGCGAGGTTGTGGCTTTCAGGACGCGCTGCAAGGCGCTGGTCGAGCAATCGGTCCGAGGCGTCGTGCACCGTCGTGACCTTGAAGCCGCGCTCGTCGACAGCGCGCCAGCGCTGGCCGCAGCATGGATAGCGACGCCGACGAGCCTGCAGCTCCTGCCGGGGCCGTCATCCGCCGTGGAGCACCTCTGGCTGGATGTCGGCAAGTACAACGGCGACGAACGTGGGCGCCTTGGTCCCCAAGCCTGGACTGACCTCCAAGGTGAGCTGGCCCGCACGGGTGCCTTCATCCTCGACAGCCGCTCCAGGCGCGGTGTTGACCTGTCTGCCAAGCAGCGCATGTCGCTCGCGCAGACGGTCGGGTTCTGCTTCTCCGCCACCCGTGGATTCACGTTGAGGATGGAGCACAACAGCGGCGCCTTCGACACGTCGATCCATGGGCGCGCGGTGGGGAGCTTCTTCGCGCCGGCTGAGCTGGTCGCCGGCTCGGGCAGCGAAGGTGTCGTGTACCTGGGCTTCCCGTACGGTGGGCGCGACCCTGTCGTGGCGGCCGCAGCGTCGCTGGGCCTGGCCGGCGCACCCCAGCTGCACCTTGAAAGCGCCTCGGTCGTCACCGACACTGTCGATCTGAATCTGGCCGTCCACGAAGCCAAGGCGGCGCTCGTCGAGTTCCGCGCCGTGCATCAGCTGCAAAAGCTGCACCTCTTCGTGAGAGCACCCTCGCACTTCGCGATGGCGCTGGGCTACCGCCTCAACAGCCTCGGCACCATTCAGCTCTACGACTGGGTTGACACGGCTTACATGCCCACGGCGACGCTTTCGTAGCGCCACGGACGCATCCTCGTGCAACCTGGCCGGCCCGTGCCGCTGGCCAGCGAGATCGTTGCTGAGCGCCCCCTCGTCGAGCCCTCAGACAAATGGCGTTCATGGGCTGCAGGTCGGCGGGGATCGCTGATCGGGCACAAGCTGCCAGAGTTGCTGGTGGCCGCCGACGGGCGGCTGCTGCGGTGGCTGCCATGCCGTCCTGGCGTGGTTCGCCGACCGGGCGACACCCTGCGAACGCACCTTATCAGGTGTAGTCCTTTAAGGTACGCAATGAGCCAATGCGGGCCGGTCAACGCCCGCAATGAGTACCAAGGCTCCCGCACCCAACTTCGCCAAGGCGCTGCGCGCCGTGAGGCTGAAGCGCGACCTCTCCCAGGAAGACTTCTACGAGGTGTCCGGGCGGACGTATATCAGCCGACTCGAGAACGACGGCGCGGATCCCACACTTTCCAAGATCGTTCAGTTGGCCCATGTCATGGGCACGCATCCCTTGACGCTGCTCACGCTGGCGTTCTGCGGCAAAGGGTCGCCGGCCGAGGTCGACCGTCTGCTCGCTGGCGTCAAGGAAGAGATTGCCGCATTCGAAGACCTGCGCCTGGGCCGCCGTGACCGCCGTCGGGCGTCTGCCGGATGAGCTCCCGTGCCGGATCATCCGGCACGGCTCACGCTGCGTTTCTCCAAGAGCTGATTCGGATGCGCACACAGGCCGGCCTGAGCCCATTGCAACTGGCTGAGCGCCTAGACGTGAAGGAGAGCGTTGTGACGCGGGGCGAACAGGGGTCGCGGCGAGTGGGTGTCGTGGAGTTGCAGCTCTGGGCCTGCGCCTGCGGATTGACCCTGGAGGAGTTCGGGCGGCGGCTGGAGGTTAGAACCCTTCAGTAGAAGTGTCTGAGGATCACCAGGAGGGTGTACTTGCGCTGCTCGGAGCATGCAGGACTGATCCTGAGGCGCTGAAACAGCGCCCTTGCGGCAGCCAACACATCGGCATGCTCGACCTGAAGCGGGTCCAGGCCGGCGTCACTGCAGTTCTCAAGCCTGGACCGCGACGGATACTTTGCGAGCAAGATGGTCGACTCTTCACGCCATTCCTGCGGCAGGGTGGCGTCCATCGATAGCTCCTCGATCGCCTCGCGACCCCAGATCAGGTTGCGCCTTCTCTCGTCTGGCGTCGTCATCGCCGCGCCTGCCGTTTAGCCGGCTTGGCGACCTTCGCCGGTGGGGCCGCATCCATGGACATGCCGGCCTGCACGAGTTGGCTCAGCGCGTTGCGTGCTAGCCGGCGAGGCGGCTTGGCCCGCAAGCGCATGGCTTCGAGCACCCGCAACTCAGCATCCAGCTCGTTGAGGAACTCGAGGAACTCGACACCCAGGGCAGCAAGCCATTGCCGCAACTCAATGATGTGGAGGGTCGTCTGGCCAGACTCGACGTAGCTGACCCAGCCCTGGCTGCGGCCGAGCAACTTGCAAAGGTCGGCTTGCCGCAGTTGGCGGGACTCTCGCAGCTTGCGAAGCTTGTTCAGGAAGATCTTGTTGTGGCGGCTGTGCAGGGCTTTGGACATGGACGCGATGGTTCTCAGCCTCGCACCGTATCCGAGCCGACGCCATATCAAGAATTTTGATATGGCACGGAGACCCGAACAATCGATTGAAGTTCAACAACCCTGCCGCTGCACCTCCTGCTGTTCGCGGCCCGCACCCAATGTTCGTGTCCCAGCCACAGTACGAGTTCCCGTTCCCGCACGGCCTTGAGCCCCCTGGATCGCAGCACTGGCGCATGATCGAGCTGACCCTGCACATGCCCTGGTTCCTCCTGTCCTTGGAGGTCGTGGACGCCGAGCTCCCCGATTGCAGCGTCACCCGCACCATCTGCATCGCCTGGGACACCGACCTGGCCGAAGTGCTGCGCTCGCTGGAGGGAGCGCGCGTCATGGGCATCGTCTGCATGATGCCGGCCTGGCAATCGACCAATGGCCAATGGAGCTCCCGAGAGATTCGGGAGGTATGGCTGCACACATCCGAAATGGGTCAAAGCGTCGTGCTGCGTGACGCCGATGGCCAGCAGTTTGACTGCGGTCTGGTGCCGGAGCATGTGTCGCCGGTGCGCGAGGAGTTGGTTTTGCGCGTCGCGCCAGCCGAGCCACGACGACGCCAACGCACGCAGCGAAAGGAGCCGCGAACGGCAAACCGCCGCACCCGCCGGGCAACGTCCCGCAAGGCTGGCGTGTGAGACCGTGCCAGTGGGACCAGCTGGACGGTGGTTGAGTCGAGTTGCGACTTCGCCGTTCAGTTTCGACTTCGACGGGTAAGCCGATGACCACACCCAAGAGCGTTGCCATGTTCATTGCCGCCCAGCGCGCGTTGCTGGACCGCCTGGAACGGTTTGCGGAGACTGAGGACTATCGCCGTCTACAGGCTGCGGTGGCATCCATGGCCGCCGGGGAATTTGACGACTGGCTCGCCGAGTGGCTGATCCAGCCCTCGTTTGGCCTGCGCGAATTGCCCATCGACGCGGTGGCGAGGCTCGGAGGTATCGAGCTGGTCGAGCAGCACCTAATGCAGAGCGCGGCGTTCAATGGTTGACCCAGCCGCATAGGCGACAGAAGAACTTCGCGACGCCAGATGCTCCGACACTTCCCCGGAGTCTTCGATCGAGCGTGAGGGGGGCCGGGCGCTGCGCGCCCGGCTGGCCGTGGACAACGCTATGCGTTGCCCACCGCTGTAGAGAATTTTTGACTGGACATCCGCGAACCGTTCCGATGCTCACGACCAGCAAACGCGCCGTCCCGGGCGTCGCTCTCGGTGCTCAGCACCGCTGGAATACGCATAGAACACGGGAACGGCGCAGAAACGGGTACGCCACGCTCGCCAGCCTGGTCGGTCAGGTCGATGCCTAGGATGAATTGGCGTCCTACGTTTCTTAGGCGCAGACGATCCATCCTTCAAGTTGGTCGACGTCAGTAGGTAGGCCATAGCCGGGCTGGCTGTCCGCCCAGGCGGCCTGCATTAAACACAGTACCGCGTCGAGCCTATCGCCGCGTCCGTCGTCAGCGATCTCATCTCGTTGTGCATTCGAGAGCTTCAGCCGCAGGCCTAGCCTGGACCGGCCTTGCTCAAGTGCATCGAGAGCATCTTTGCGTGCAATGAGCCGTTCCGGGGTCTGTCTGGACTTCTCATCGCTTTTGTAGCTGCGATGGCCGATCAACTCCCGTGCCAAGAGCCCCGGGTATGCCTCGAGCGCAACGCGGGATGGATCACCGGCGTGCAAGCCGGGCAACTCAACACCAGCGCGAATCAATGGGGGCACACCTCCATGCAACATGTATGCGACGGGCGGGTTCACCCACTTCATGCTGGAGGACGAGCCTGCGGGTCGGTCACAGGCCCGGTGCGCAAACTTAGAACCTGCAGGTCTGGCATCACAGAAAGCTGCAAATGTGTTGCGAATCTCGGAGCGCGACAGGCTGGAAAAATGTGCGATCAGAAGTGCCCAATCAGTTGGCCAACCCAACGATTCGACCAGTTCCCTCGGCAAACCGAAGGGCAGGTCGAAACCGCCGAGCCATGGGCCAGGTCGGACGAGCCACTCATCGAACTCGAAAAAGGACGCCAGAGGCTCCTGATTTTCGAGTTTTACAACTGAACCGCGACGATAGCCGGACGCAACTCGAATCGGCTTTCGAACGTTTGGAGCGCTCGTGAAATCGACGCCGAAGAGTTGTCGGCCTACCGGATCAATGGAACGCGCACTAGATGCTCTAGACATCCCGACGACTGTATCCATCGGCGAACTGCGCTTCTTCTGGCGTAACCGGAGCCGGGGAACTGTTACGAGCAACGTGTGCAAGACGTACTCCTACGGTCGATCGTGCTTGTAACGAATTTTCCGAGAGAGGTAGATGTGCTTAGATTTGACAAGAGCGACAGCAAGGCGGCGCAGACGCCCGAGCGCCTGATCGCCCGCAAGGACCAGGTGGACGCGCTGGAGCAGGGGCGCACGCGGCTGGGCCTGCGCTTGAAGCTCAGCCATGCCCAGCGCGACGAACTGGTGGCCGACGCCAGCGGCGACCGCCTGGACGCCGTGCTGGCCCTGCTGCAGGCCGCCTGGGCCGCGCAGCAGCCGCGCTACGGCTGGCCGCAGGGCGTGGACCCGCTGGAAGGTTGGATCGTGGGCGCGTGAGGGCCCCGGCGATCCGCCCCGGGCTGGCTGCACCGGGCGTGCCGGCCACCGCGACAGCCGGGGCGCGTGTCAGCAGGCGGGCAGGGCCACCGCGGGACTCAATGGCCGCCGCGAACGGGCCGGAAGCCGGGGTGGTCGAAATGCCGGCCGTACTGGTTGAGCGCTTGGACCACCTTGCCGAGGCCCGCGACCGGCTTGACCTTGGCGGCCTTGCCGGCCATCGCATCGGTGCCGGCGCCCAGGTCGGCGATCACCAGGTGCAGCATCGCGTCGGCCCTGGGTTCGAGCTTGCAGGTGGCGACGATGCCGGCCACCTCGGTCTCGATCTGCGTGGCCAGCTCCCGGTACTGGGCTGGCGTGAGCTTGCCCGCATGGGCCGCGCCCAGCTGCGGCTCGACCAGCTCGCGGATGCGGGTCATGCCGTTGCGCAACGCGGCGTCAGTCCCCCATTTGCGGCCCTGGTCCAGGCCGAGCTTGCCCGGTGCCGCGGCGTCGTGCCCATGGTCATGGGCGGCCGTGGCTTGTGCCAGCGCCGGGCCGCCCAGCAAGGCGGGAAAAAAAACCACAGAAGCAGCCGCCCAAATCGTAAGGGTATATCAAGGGGGGGGGCGGGTGAAGAAA